>JBIKHX010000074.1:0-8114 GCA_044361945.1 Polaromonas sp.
ACCACCCGCCGGGCAAACAGGGTTTTGAGAAGCAAGCGCCATTCAGCCATGACGAACCCGGGGATCGACAAAAACGTAAAGCACGTCGATGGTGAAATTGATGATCACATAAATGCCGGCGATCACCAGCAAGGCGCCCTGGATCACCGGGTAGTCACGCCGCAGCACCGCACGCACCACCAGATTGCCCAGGCCGGGCAGGTTGAACACGGTCTCAGTCACCACCGCGCCGCCAATCATCAGCGCCAGCGTCAGCCCAAGCACCGTCAGGATAGGCACCAGCGCATTGCGCAGCGCATGCTTGAGCACCACCGTGCTTTCTGTCAGACCTTTGGAGCGGGCTGTGCGAATGTAGTCTTCGCCCAGAATGTCCAGCATCGAGGCGCGTGTGAAGCGGATGATCAGTGCCGAGTTGAGCGTGCCCAGCACCAGAGCCGGCAGCAGCAAATGATGCAGGCGCGTCAGCCAGCCGGCGCCGGGCTCGCCATAGCCGGAGACCGGAAACCAGCCGGCACCCACGGCCAGCAGCTGGATCACCAGCAAGCCCATCCAGAAGCTGGGCATGCTGGCCCCCAGCATGGCCAGGGTGCTGACGCATTGGTCTATCCAGCGGCCGCGCCAGACAGCCGAGGCGATGCCGCAGGGCACGCCAATGAGCATGGCCAGGCTGACAGAAAAAATCGCCAGCCAGGCCGTCGGTTCTGCCCGGTCCAGCAACACTTGCGTGACGGGCGTTTGTAAAAAGATCGACTGCCCCAGGTTGCCCTTGAGTACTTCGCCCAGCCACAGCACAAACTGCGCGAGCAGAGGCTGGTCCAGCCCGTAACGCTCGCGCGCTAGCGCAATGTCTGCCAGCGAAGCCTGGTCGCCTAGCAGCATGGCCATCGGGTCACCGGCGGCCAGGCGCGTGAGCAGGAACACCAGAACGGAGACCAAGGACAACACCGCCAGCATGCCGCCTAAGCGGCCCAGCAAAGTGCGTCCCAGGGTTCCCCAGGACATGCGGGACATCAATCAGCCCTGCGGGTTTACTTGGCCAGACCGGTGTTCCAGAAGAACGGCCAGGTCGATGGCGTGTAGCCTTCGAGTTTGGAAGAGCGAGCCGACAGACTGCTGAACTTGCCAACGTTGATGTAAGGCACCTCGGTGTAGACAGTTTGCTGCACGGCGCTCCAGAGTTGCGCGCGCTTGGCCGGGTCGGTCTGGCGGTTGAATTCGCCCAGCACCTTGGCCTTGGCGGGCGTGTCCCACCAGCCGGGTGCGCCGTCACCGAGTTGCGGTGGCGAGAGCATGGGCTCGGGGAACTGGCCGGAGTGGGTCATGTAAATGTCCCAGACTTTGGAGTCGCCACGGCGTTGAATCAGCGTGGCCCAGTCAACCACTTGCATCTCGGGCTTGAATCCGGCAGCGCGCAACTGCTCGGCCATGACTTGCATCATGGTGTGATGGAACTCAAAATTACGGCTGGTCAGCAGACGGATGGTCTCGCCCTTGTAGCCGGCTTTTTCAGCCATGTCTTTGGCGCGCTTGGCATCTTGCTTGTTGTACTGGTCTGCGCCGGCGGTGGAGTAAAACGGCGTGCCTTGCGGGAAGTGGTTGCCCTCGGCTGTGAAGAAACGCTTGTCACCATAGGCGGCGGTGAGCATTTCGGCTTCACCAATGGCAATTTGAATCGCCTGACGAACGCCCTGGTTGGCCATCACGCCTTCCTTGGTGTTGAGCACCAGGTAAGGAAAGCCGTAAGAGGGCGTGAGGATGGGCACCACGCCGGCACCGCCTTTTTCAACGCGCGACAGGGCTTCGGCCGGCAACTGGTCGGCAAAGTGGAACTGGCCGGCCAGCGCGCCTTCGACGCGCGTGTTGGCATTGGGCACGGGCGTGAAGCGCAGCTCATCGAGCAGGGCTTCGCGTTTGCCGCCATAGCCGTTGGCCGCTTCGGTGCGCGCGCTGTAAGTGTCATGGCGCGACAAGATCACGTACTGGTCGGGGCGGCGCTCTTTGAACTTGTAGGGGCCTGTGCCCACAAAAGTGGTGAGCGGGGTGGCAACGCTTTCCTTGGCCATGATGACAGCCATGCCCGAGGGCAGGGCCAGTTGGGCCAGCAGCGAAGCGCTTGGCACTTTGAATTTCCATTCAATGGTGAGGCTGCCTTTGGCATCCAGGCTGACGGTGTCCTTGCCAATGGATTTACCACGCGGCGCCATGTCCATCCAACGCTTGAGCGAGGCCACCACGTCTTGTGCGTCGAGGTCGCGGCCGCTGTGCAGCTTGACGCCTTTGCGGATGTTGATGCTGTAGGTCAGGCCATCGGCCGACACCCTGGGCATGCCGTCTGCCAGCATGGGGATTGCATTCCACTTGCTGTCAAAGGTGTAGAGCGTTTCGTAGACGTGCTGCATGATGGTGCCGACCAGGTCGGCCGTGGAGGCCATCGGGTCCAGGCTTTGCGGCTCGCCGATCATGGCCAGATTGGCTGCGCCCCCTTTGGGCGGTGCGGCCATGGTGGCCAGGGGCAGAGCTGCTAACAGCAGGGACAAGAGGTGTCGGCGGGGCAAACGCAGCATGGAAGTCTCCTGAAAGAATGGAAGTGGAAATGTAAGTTATTTACATTTTTCACTGTAAATCAAGTTTTGCCTACTTTGGGGCAGGGTTTTCCTGTAAAAAAATGTTCAATAATGACATTCACTTTTCAATCTTTTGCTCAAGGAGACCTTCATGCCCGTTGAAATGCTGGGAGCATCCCCGATTGCCTCAGACCGTCTGGCGCGCCCCTTGTCACCCGCCACACGAGCCGGTGATTTTGTTTTTGTTTCGGGTCAGGTGCCAACCAACGACCAGGGCGAAGTGGTCAGCGGCGGCATCGAGGCGCAGACCCGCCAGGTGTTTGTGCGGATTCAACAGGCGCTGGCACTGGCCGGTTGCAGCCTGGACGATGTCTGCAAGGTCAGCGTCTGGCTAGACGATGCACGTGACTTCGGCAGCTTCAACCGTGTCTACATGGAATGCTTTGGGGCTCACCGCCCTGCGCGCTCCACGGTGGAAGCGCGGTTGATGATTGATGCCAAAGTGGAGATCGATGTGACGGCTTACAAGCCGCGCTAAATGGTTTACTCGGGCATCGCTTTGCGAAGCCATCCGTGCCCGAACTTTGCCCTAGAATGCCATGGTTTTTCAACCTTTCAATTAAAGAGCAAACCATGACCATTTCAAATCGTCGCGTTTTCATGATGCAAGTCGCCGTTGGTTCCTCCGCCGTTTTGGCCACCCAGGCGATGGCCCAGGCCAAAGTAGACCCTAAAGACCCGCAAGCCGCTGCGCTGGGTTATGTCGCTGACACGACAAAAGTAGACGCCAAAAAGTACCCCAAGCACGCTGCTGCCCAGAAGTGCTCGAACTGCGCGCTGTATGCCGGCAAACCAACCGACGCTTGGGCCGGATGCTCTTTGTTCGCAGGCAAGCAAGTGGCCGGCCCCGGCTGGTGCAGCGCCTACGTCAAGAAGGGTTGATGCCCGGCCGCTGGCTCTGCCAGCGGCGCCACAGGTCGGTCCAGTGTGCGAGCCCCGCGGAGCTCAAACACAGGACCGTCCACAGCCAGTGATGGCCCAACAAAACGCTGCGCACCGCCAGCATCAGGCACAGCCCGGCGATCAGGTTCAGCGCATACTCGGCCGGTGACAGCCCATTATCTGTCAGACGGCGGTACGCCAGCAAGGCGCAAGCTTCCAGCACAGTCAGCGCAATGATGAATTCAATCAATTGGCCGCCTTGCCACCAGGCTTGCAAGGCGTTCAGCGCAGCATTCACTTTGTCATTCCCGTCGCCAGCTGACCGAAAGGTCCGTTGAGTTGCACCGTGGCGTAGTTGATGGCCGATGCAAAAGTCACCCAGAGCAGATAAGGCAGCAGCAAGAAGCCGGCAGTGCGCGAATAGCTGCGGGTCGCCACGATCAGTGCTGCGATGGACAGCCACAAAAACCCCACCTCGATCAGCGCCCAGTCAGGCCGCTGCAATTTGAAGAACAGCAGGCTCCACAAAGAGTTCAGCCCGGCGTTGAGGGCAAACAGGCCGATCAGCCAGCGCCGGCTGGTCTGGTCAGGCGCGCTGTTCCAAGCTGTCACGCCCGCTGTGGCCGCGAAAATAAAGATCAGTGTCCATGCAGGGCCAAACCAGATATCGGGCGGTTTGAAAGACGGCTGCACCAGCCCGCGATACCAGGGCCCGAGTTCTGTCAGTTGGGCGCCCAAAGTTGCCAAGCCCAGTGCGGCAAGGGCGGCAATCAGCGCGGGACGAAAAATCTCAGGCTCCAGCTTCATAACGCCGCCAGGCTGATCAGGTTCGCAATGGATCTGTGACGCGCCATTTTTTTGTTGATGGGGGACTTGAATGTCAGTGTGTGCACGCAGCAATCTTCGCAGATCTTTAGGAAACGCTCAATCCTATAGCCATGCCAGGTCGAACCATGGTGGACGGCTCTCCAGAGCCTGCACAATGGCGGCGTGGTCCCATTTTTAAATTGGAATCCGTTTATTCATAGTTCAGAAAGAAGTGATGACACGCAAAACCTACGACGAACTGCGCAGTGCGCGCTGGATGGCGCCTGACGACTTGCGCTCTTTTGGTCACCGCTCGCGCGTGATGCAGTTGGGCTACGGCCCCGATGACTGGGTTGGCAAACCCATGATCGCCATCATCAACACCTGGAGCGATATCGGCACCTGCCACGGCCACTTCAAGCAGCGCGTCGAGGACGTCAAGCGCGGTATTTTGCAGGCGGGTGGTTTCCCTATCGAGTTGCCGGCGATCTCGTTGTCCGAGGCCATCGTCAAGCCCACCACCATGCTTTACCGTAACATGCTGGCCATTGAGACCGAGGAGCTGCTGCGCAGCCACCCGATTGATGGCGCGGTGCTGATGGGGGGATGCGACAAGACAACGCCGGGCCTGATCATGGGTGCGCTGAGCGCGGGCTATCCCTTTATTTACATGCCGGCCGGGCCCATGCAAAGCGGTAACTGGAAGGGCCAGGTCCTGGGCTCGGGTTCTGACACCTGGAAATACTGGGACGAGCGGCGCGCCGGAAAAATCAGCGCCAAGCAGTGGATCGAAGTGGAGGGCGGTATTGCCCGCAGCCACGGCCACTGCATGACCATGGGCACGGCCAGCACCATGACCGGCATTGCCGAGGCCTGCGGCTTCACGCTGCCCGGTGCCTCGTCGATTCCGGCCACCGACTCCAACCATGTGCGCATGGGCGCAGATTGCGGCCGGCGCATCGTCGACATGGTCTGGGAAGACCTGACGCCGGCCAAAATGCTCAACCGTGCGTCCTTTGAAAACGCCATCACTGTGGCCATGGCCATGGGTTGCTCGACCAACGCCATCATTCACCTGGTGGCGATGTCGCGCCGCGCCGGCGAGCATTGCGCCGTGGGTCTTGAAGACTTTGATGCGGCCAGCCGCAAGGTGCCTGTGATCGCCAATATCAGGCCCAGCGGCAGCAAGTACCTGATGGAAGACTTTTACTTTGCCGGCGGCATGCGCGCCATGATGAACGTGCTGCGCGAGCATCTGGATTTGAGCGCCATGACGGTGACCGGCCGCAGTGTTGGCGACAACATTGAGGGTGCCGAGGTCTATAACGAGGATGTGATCCGGCCATTGTCTAAGCCGATCTATGCTGAAGGCGCGCTGGCCGTGCTCCGGGGTAATCTGGCGCCGAATGGTTGTGTCATCAAGCCCAGCGCCTGTGCGCCGCATCTCTTTAAGCACACCGGCCCGGCCCTGGTGTTTGACGATTACCCGAGCATGAAAAAAGCCATTGACGACCCGGATCTGGACGTCACGGCCGAGCACGTGATGATCTTGCGCAACGCCGGCCCGCAAGGCGGCCCTGGCATGCCCGAGTGGGGCATGCTGCCGATACCGACCAAACTGGTCAAGCAAGGTGTGCGGGACATGCTGCGTATATCTGACGCCCGGATGAGCGGCACCAGCTACGGTGCGTGCATCTTGCACGTTTCGCCAGAGGCTTACATTGGCGGCACACTGGCGCTGGTTCAAACCGGCGACATGATCAGCGTCGATGTAGCTGCGCGCAGCATCCATCTTGATGTCAGCGATGAAGAACTGGCCCGCCGCAAAGCGCAATGGGTACAACCGGCCAAGCGCTTTGCGCGTGGCTACGGCTGGATGTTCAGCCGCCACATCATGCAGGCCGACCAGGGCTGCGATTTTGACTACCTCGAGACCTCGTTCGGCGAGCCGGTGCCCGAGCCCGATATTTTTTGAGCGCTATCCGCAACTCAACAGCCCAAAAAATTTCAAGCTATTTCCTGAAAGACAGACATGCCTCTTAGCAACAGCACCCGAGACAAACTCAAGACCGTGAGCACCGCCACCTTGTGCAGCGCCTTGTTCAAGCGCGGCCTGCGTAACCAGTTCATCCAGAATGTGCTGCCCCTCAACAGCAGCTTGCCCAATATGGTGGGCGAAGCCTTCACGCTGCGCTACATTCCTGCGCGTGAAGACCTCAACCCCATGACGGTGTTTCAGGACCCGAAACACCCGCAGCGCGTTGCCATTGAAGAATGTCCGCCGGGCGCCGTGATGGTGATTGACAGCCGCAAGGACGCCCGCGCTGCTTCGGCCGGTTCGATTTTGATCACCCGCTTGATGGTGCGCGGCGCTGCCGGTGCGGTGACCGATGGCGGCTTTCGCGACTCGCCTGAAATCGCTGCTTTGCCCTTTCCCACCTACCACCAGCGTCCGTCTGCACCGACCAACCTGACGGTGCACCAGGCGATGGACATCAATGTGCCGATCGGCTGCGGTGATGCGCCGGTGTTTCCGGGTGACATCATCGTGGGTGACCGCGAGGGGGTGGTGGTGATTCCGGCGCACATGGTTGACGAGATTACCGCCGAGGCTGTCGAGATGACGGCGTTTGAAGATTTCGTCACTGAAGAAGTGCTCAAGGGCCGGCCGACGATAGGCCTGTACCCGCCAACGCAGCAGCAGTCCAAAGATGACTTTGCCGTCTGGCGCAAGGCCAAAGGCCGCTGAAATTGAAAGTATGGCAACAGCCCCTACGCCAATGCCCTTGTGAATACAAAGTCCCCGTTGGTGAGTTACCCACTGGCACTGACGCCTGAGCAGACGGGCCTGTGCCGGGTGCTGGACGCGCGAGGCCTGCACGTGGGCAACCTCAAACTAATTAGCGCTGTCTGGAAGTTCAAAGCCATCGGCTACGGCGCAGGCGGTGAATTGATACCCGGCGGCGGGCCGCTCACAGAGCGCCACAACACCGAATTTGACAAACTCGATGCGGCCGAAATCAATGCTGTGCTAAGCTGAAATGAATCCTCGCCTTGAGAAGACGGCAGCCTTCACCATTTGCCTATGAGTTCAGCTTCGACCCCCGCCGCCACCTCCGCATCGCCCTGGCTTCCGCCGGACGATGCACAGCGCCAAGCACTGCATAACGAAGTCCATGCCCGGCCAACGGCGCGCATTCATCTGCCGGCTTTGGTGGTTTACGTGGCTGTACTCAACGAGGGCGTTAGCCGCGAACAAGAGTGCGAACACCTGCGCCTCTTGCCCGGCTTATCTTCTCTTTCAATGGAACGCTTGAGCGGCAATTTTCTGCGCTTGCGTTTTGATGGCTACACCGTCAAGTGGGAGCGGCACACCGAGTTCACGCGTTACTCGATCGTGCAGCCTTTGCCCGAGGAGGCCTTGCTAGGCGCCAGCGATCCGGCTTTGCTGCCTTCTCTGGTGGTGGAGTCTGATTGGCTGCGCGCGATTCCCGGCCGCACCATTGCCGCCACCCTGCTGGGCATGGTGCCGGGCGACTTAGATCAGCCAGCGCTCGCCCTCGAAAAAGCCACCCGCTGGCTGGGTGGCCCGCCCGTCATGGCCTCCTTGCTCGGGCAGAACGGTCATTCCCTGGCTGTCAGCAACTTTATGCTGCGGCCTGACGGTTTTGAACGCATGCTGGTGGTCGCGCCCAAAGGTATTTCTGACACACGGGCCGGCCGGGTGTCACAGCGCCTGCTGGAGCTGGAAACTTACCGCCTGATGGCGCTGCGCGGTTTGCCCGTGACCAAACAGCTCGG
>JBIKHX010000075.1:0-8110 GCA_044361945.1 Polaromonas sp.
CTGCCGGCGCCGGCCCTCGAAGTTGGTGATTTTTTTGCAGTCCTTGATGGCGTCGAGCAGTTTCTCGGGCAAGTCCAGCCGCTTGATCAGGTCGGGCCGCAAAGTCAGCAATGCCTCTCCCAATGCCTGCTTTTCATCGGCCTCGGCTTTGAGCTGGGTTTTGCTTGGCGGACCTTGTTCTTCAGCCAAAATTTCTTCGGGCTTGACGAAGCGTCCGTTGGACCAATAGCCTTTGACAGTCTTGTTGTTCATGCAGTCAGTATCATAGCGACCCATGACCTCCCAAACATTGAAGCGCGCCCCGCGTGACCCCCACAAGATGAGCCAGCCCGAGTCGGGCTTCAGCTACCACCGCGACTTCTTTGAAGATCTGGTCGACACCGCCCTGAAACATGCCACGAAAATCGGCGCCAGCGATGCCGCGGCCGAAGCCTCTGAAGGCTGTGGCCTGAGCGTGAGTGTGCGCAAGGGTGAGCTTGAAAACGTGGAGCGCAACCGAGATAAATCTCTGGGTGTGACGGTGTACGTTGGCCAAAAACGCGGCAACGCTTCGACCAGCGATTTCTCCAAAGCCGCCATTGAGCAAACCGTGCAAGCTGCTTTCGACATCGCCCGTTTCACAGCCACCGACAAAACCTCTGGCCTGCCGGACGCACGCGATATCGCGCGCAAGCACCCCGAGCTCGACTTGTTTCACCCCTGGGCCATCAATTCAGAACAGGCCGCACTGCTGGCGCTCGAATGCGAAGCCGCCGCTTTGAGCACCAGCCGCTTGATCACCAACAGCGAAGGCGCCGGTGTGTCGGCCCAGCAAAGCCATTTCTTCAGTGCCCACACGCGCGGTTTTAGGGGTGGCTACGCTAGTTCGCGGCACAGCATGTCGGTGTCGCCGATTGCCGGTAAAGGCAGCCACATGCAGCGCGACGCCTGGTACAGCTCTATGCGGGACGCCAGTGAGCTGGCCAGCCCGCAAGCCGTCGGGCGCTACGCCGCCGAGCGTGCTTTGGCCCGCCTGAAAAGCCGCAAAATTGCGACCACGCAATGCCCGGTGCTGTTTGAGTCGCCCTTGGCCGCCGGCCTTTTGGGCAGTTTTGTGCAAGCCATCAGCGGCGGCGCGCTCTACCGCAAAAGCACTTTTTTGCTGGACTGCATGGGCAAAGCTGCTTTCCCCAAACACATCGATATCAGCGAAGACCCGCACGTGCTCAAAGGCAAGGGCAGTGCGCCCTTTGACGAAGAGGGCGTGAAGACCCGTGCCCGTCAGGTGGTCGAGGCCGGCATCGTGCAGGGTTACTTTTTAAGCACCTACTCTGCGCGCAAGCTGGGCATGCGCACCACCGGCAACGCCGGCGGCTCGCACAACCTGGTGATGAGCAGCCGGCAGACCCGGGCTGGAGATGACCTGGATGCCATGCTCAAAAAGCTGGGCACCGGGCTGTTTGTCACCGAGTTGATGGGGCAGGGCGTGAACTACGTGACCGGCGACTACTCGCGCGGCGCCTCGGGTTTCTGGGTCGAAAAAGGCCAGATCGCCTTTCCTGTCGAAGAGATCACCATCGCCGGCAACCTCAAGGACATGCTCATGGGCATACAGGCCGTGGGCGCCGACACCTACAACTATGGCGCCAAGACCGTGGGCTCGATCCTGGTCAACCGCATGAAGATCGCCGGCAGCTGACCGGTGGTGCGCCCCGAAATCCTGGCGGCGCTGGCGGCCCTCTGCTGGGCCGTGGGAAGCATCTTTTCAGCCAATGCCTCCAGTCGCATGGGCGCATTTGCTTTCACGCGCTGGCGGCTGTTTTTTTCGCTCACGCTCTTGTGGGCGCTGGCCGCTTTCACGGGCCAGTGGCGCAGCCTCGATGGGCCTGCGGTCGGCCTACTCGCCGTCTCAGGCCTGATCGGTATCTTCATTGGCGACACGGCGCTCTTTGCGTGCATGAACAGGCTGGGGCCACGGCGTTCCGGCGTGATTTTTGCCACGCATGCGCTTTTTTCAGTGCTGCTGGCCTGGGTGTTTCTGGGCGAGACGCTGTGGGGCTGGACACTGGCGGGCAGCGCCTTGCTGGTCTCGGGTGTGATGGTGGCGATTGCCTGGGGCCGGCGCACGGATGAGCGCCACGCCTGGGAAGACACGCGCGGTGGCTTGCTGTCGGGTGTGTTGCTGGGCTTGCTGGCGGCGCTTTGCCAGTCGGTGGCCACGCTGATGATCAAGCCGCTGATGACCCAGGGCATAGACCCGGTGGCTGCCTCCGCCGTGCGCACCTCGGCAAGTTTCTTTGCACACCTGCTTTTGCTTTGGAGCGGCTTCCGGCTGGCACGCGTTCAGCAGCCGCTTACTCGCCAGACGCTCTGGAACACCTGGGCCAGCGCGGCCGTGGCCATGGCGCTGGGCATGACGCTCATTCTGGCGGCGCTGCGTAACGGCCAAGCCAATCTGGTCGGGATCTTGTCGTCCCTCACCCCTGTGCTGCTTTTGCCGCTGTTGTGGCTGATCTACAAGCGCCGCCCCGCCATGGGCGCCTGGATGGGCGCGGTCATGGCGGTGCTGGGCACTGCGCTGATCATGGCGCGCTGAAAAGCCCTGCCGCAGCGCTGTCAGCCGGCCAGGGCCGCCTTGACGGCCGCTGAGACCTGTCCCATGTCGGCCTTGCCGGCCAGTTGGGTTTTGACGGCGCCCATGACTTTGCCCATGTCGCCGGGACCTGTGGCACCCAGTTCGGTCACGATGGCCTTGACGGCAGCGCTAACCTCTTCGGCGCTCATGCGCGCGGGCAGGTAGGCCTGCAAAATCTTCATCTCGGCCGCTTCCTTGTCAGCCAGATCGGTGCGGGCGGCTTTTTGGAAGGCCTCGATCGAGTCCTTGCGCTGCTTGATCAGTTTGTCGACGATGGCGACCACAGCCACATCGTCGAGCACCACGCGCTCATCGACTTCTTTTTGTTTGCATGCTGCCAGCAGCAGCCGGATGGTGCCCAGGCGCTCGCTGTCTTTGGCGCGCATGGCGGTTTTCATGTCTTCGGTGATCTGGTCTTTGAGGGTCATTGCATTCTCCTGGTGGGTAAAGGACAAGCGTAAAAACAAGCTGCATAAAAAAAGCCCGCCTGAGCGTCCCCGGGCGAGCTTTTTTTGGGCCTTGGAAGGCTGTACTTTTTAGTACATCTTCTTGGGCAGCTGCATGGCGCGAATACGCTTGTAGTTGCGCTTGACGGCAGCAGCCTTCTTGCGCTTGCGCTCAGCGGTTGGCTTTTCGTAGAACTCGCGGGCGCGCAAGTCGGTCAGCAGACCGAGCTTTTCGATGGTGCGCTTAAAGCGGCGCAGTGCGACGTCAAACGGCTCGTTGTCTTTTACACGGATAGTGGTCATTGATGAATTGATCCAAAAAGGATGCGTCTTCAGTTGATCTGATCAGGATCAGGTCGGACGCGGGTTTGCTAGCAAAGCCTTGGATTATAGCCAGAGAAAGTGGTTTATCAGGCCAAAATCGCGGTTTTTTTCAGTGCCATGGCCTGCGCGCAGGCAAATCCCGAGGCCCAGGCCCACTGGAAGTTGTAGCCCCCCAGCCAGCCGGTGACGTCCACCACCTCCCCAATGAAATACAGCCCGGGCTGCCTCGACTCCATGCTTTGCGAGGACAGCTCGCGCGTGTCTACGCCGCCGGTGGTGACCTCGGCTTTGGCATAGCCTTCGGTGCCGGTGGGCACCATTTGCCAGTCGGCCAGCCGGGCGGCCAGGGTTTGCAAGGCTTTGTCGGGCGCGTCGCAGATTGGGCGTTGCAGCGCCGGTTCGGTTTCGACCCAGGCGTCGGCCAGGCGGGAGGGCACCAGTGTGGCCAGCTCGTTGGCAATCAGCTTGCGGGACTGGCTTTTGGCTTGCAGCAGCGTGGCGCCCAGGTCGGTGCCGGGCGCGAGGTTGATGCGCACGGGCTGACCCTCACGCCAGAAGCTGGAGATTTGCAGCACCGCCGGCCCGCTCAGGCCGCGGTGGGTGAACAGCAGGTCTTCAGAAAAAACCACAGCTTTTTTGCGCTGTTTGGGGCTGGCATCGGCCGCGCCGGTTTCGATCTGCACCGGCAAGGCCAGGCCGGCGAGTTGCGCATAAGGCGCCCAGCCTTGGCCGTCGAAAGTCAGCGGCACCAGCGCCGCCCGCGGCTCAACCAGGCGCAGCTTGAACTGTTTGGCAATGCGGTAGCCGAAATCGCTGGCGCCTATCTTGGGAATGGACAAGCCGCCGGTGGCGATCACCACTTGCGCGCTGGTAATAGGCCCGCGGTCGCTGTCAATCTCGTAGCCGCCGGCTGAAGCGGCCTGCAGGTTCTTGACGCGGCAGGGCTGCCAGCGTTCGACGCCGCCGGCCGCGCACTCGGCCAGCAGCATCTGGATGATGTCGTCGGCCGAGCGGTCGCAAAACAGCTGGCCTTTGTGTTTTTCGTGAAAAGGTATCTGGTGCTTTTGCAGCAACGCGATGAAGTCTTGCGGCGTGTAACGCGACAGGGCTGAGCGGCAAAAATGCGGGTTGTCGCTGAGGAACTGCGCCGGAGTGCTGCCGATGTTGGTGAAATTGCAGCGCCCGCCGCCAGAGATGCGGATCTTCTCGGCCACTTTTTCGCTGTGGTCCAGCACCAGCACGCGCAGGCCCAGCTGGCCGGCCACGCCCGCACAAAAAAGACCGGCAGCGCCGGCACCGATCACCACCACGTCAAATGAATGCATGCGGGAAGTGTATTGAAGCCGGCGATGCCGGGCACCGCGTCAGGCTGCTGCGGCCTGGGGATGCGCAGCCGCCAGGGCCAGGCAAGCCACCACGTCGCCGACGACGATGACCGAGGGGCTGGCCATGTTGTGGGCTTCGATGGCATTCGCCAACTCGCCCAGCGTGCAGCTGATGTGGCGCTGTGTGGGCAGCGAGGCGTTTTGAATCACCGCCACCGGTGTGCTGGCGGGCAGGCCGGTCAACAGCTCACTTTGAATACGGCGTGCGCCGATCATGCCCATGTAAATCACCAGGGTCAGGCGCGCGCTGTGCGCGGTGGCGGCCAAGGCGCGCCAGTCGGTGCCGACATCGCCCGGTTTGGCGTGGCCGGTGACAAACACCACGCCGTGCGCGTGCTCGCGGTGCGTGAGCGGCACGCCCAGGCTGGTCACCGCGGCCAGGCCGGCGGTGATGCCATTGATGACCGTGACCTGGACACCGGCGGCTTGCAACTGCTCCAGTTCTTCGCCGCCACGGCCGAAGATGAAAGGGTCGCCACCCTTAAGACGCACCACTTTCTCCCCATCCCGCGCGGCCGTGATCATGAGTTTTTGGATGAAGTCCTGCGGCGTGGATTTGCAGCCGCCGCGCTTACCGACATAGACGATACGTGCGCCCACAGGCGCAAAAGCGACGATCTCGTCGCTCACCAGGTCATCGACCAAGAGCACGGTGGCGGCTTGGATGGCCTTGAGCGCTTTGAGCGTGAGCAACTCCGGATCACCCGGGCCGGCGCCGACCAGCGTGCAATGTCCGCGGGCGTTTTGGCTGGAGTTGTCGAGCTTGTTCATGATGCTTAGGTCATTTTTTTCGTCAGTTGCAAGATGTGTTCGACCTGCCGCGCAATCGGCGTTGGCACGGCTTGCCGGCCGGCCAGCACCGCTTCAATATAGGCCGCCGTGGTGGCCGCATCAATCGCCTTGGGCAAGTCGGGCAGCGTGGCCAGTGTGCCGGTCTGGGCGGCTTCCAGGGCGAAGCGCTGGCCTTGCAAAAACCCATCCATGGGCGGCATGCGACGCGCGTCAGCCACCACTTCGCCTTCGGTGCCGCGCAGCAGCAGGGCGTTGGCCTGCATCAGCTCTATCGTCTGCGCCATGGAGATGGCGTATTCGGGGTGGGTGTAACTGCTGACCACCAGCGCCTGCCCCAGGCAGGGGTTCATGAGTTTGACCAGGCTGTGTGCCGGGTTGCGCAGCCCAACCAGCCGCCGCACGTCGAGCAGGCGTTTGAGGCCAGGGCACAGCAGTTCGGTGGGCGCAAAAGCGACTTGGCCTGCTGGCAGCGAAACGATTGCTGTCAGTGGACTGATTTTTAGATTAGTGAGCACCTCAGAGCTCAACACCCGTTGGGATTCGGTGGCCGTGCCGTGCACCAGCACGCTCAGGCCCTCACGCGCCAGCAGCAGCGCCAGCAAGGGCGTGAGCACCGGCAGCTTGCGCGCGCCGTTGTAGCTGGGCAAAACCACGGTGGGGCAGCCGGTGTCTGGAAAGCGCGCCAGCCGCGCATGCGTCGCGTCCAGAAAACCGGACATCTCTTCAGGCGTTTCGCCCTTGATGCGCATGGCCAGGCAAAATCCACCCACCTCCAGGTCGCTCACGGTGCCGTCAAGCACCTGGCCCAGCAAGTCAGCCGCTTGCAAGCGCGTGAGCGAACGCGCTCCGTCCTTGCCGCGACCGATTTCCTTGATGTAGATGCTGATGCCCATGCGCTCATTGTCAGTGAGCGTTGATGACTTTGAGTTATGTGCTTATTGGCGGCTTGGCCGGCTCCGCTACCAAGCCCTGGACATTCATGAAGAGCACGCTGGGCTAAAACGAGTTAAAGCCTGCCTACTCAGTAGCCTGTTCAAGTTGCTCTGCGCGCGCAGTCTCGTGAAAAAAAGAAACTCACTTGAGCAAAGTGTTGGCTTGTTGCCGCACTTCCTCTGCAGGTACGCGTTGAGACAAACCTTTGTCCATTTCCGCAGCCCGGTGTGCCGCCTCTTGAAGCCAAAGAGGTTCAATTTCGGCCTCGGACGGCGAATCAAGGCTAGACAGAAGCTGCGCTGCCAATGCGGCTCGTTCATGCACGGGGAGAGAGAGCGCTTGGCTGATGATGGTTGCAGTAGTCATGGGTAAATCTTAGTGATGCTAAGTTGGACCCCACTGTGCACCTCAGGCAGCCTGGAGCAGAAACTCGACCTTAACGGCTTCGTACGGAAACTCTATCTGGCCCGACTCGTTACGGCTCAACACGCCAGCGCAGAGCAGTGCAGAAAGATCGGTGTGAACGGCTTTCACATCTCTTCCGACTAGGCGCGATGCTTCGCGGACGGTGACCGGGCCAGCGCCGCACAATGCCTTGAGCAGTTCCCAGCGCTTGGCGGTGAGCACTTTCCACAGCAGTTCTGGACTGGCAAAAGAGATCCGATCTGTCTTCGAAGCCTTGCCGGTTTTCCATGCTTGAGAAAAGTCAGCCATCGCTTCTGCCGGCGCCCGAACATCAAGAGTTACTGTCTTCATGATTGATCCTTTCGATATCCCGTTGGAAGGCCGCAAGCAGCTTGTCTACGCCATCAAAGGCGTATCGAGACTCTTTGCCCCTGAAGTGCCGGTGATCACCCTTGCCAGACTCGTTGTCATACCTGAGCACGCATGTTCCACCGACCACGTAGGCAAGACGGTACTTGTAGAAATGGGTTGATCCCGCAAGCGGTGCCGGAAGTTGCCACAGAACCAGCTCCGCGAATGCCAGCTCGCTGTAGGGAATGCGTCGCCGAAATAGCTCTGTAGCCTTCATGACGTTTAGTTTGCCAACTTGTACGTTTGTTGTCAATGACAACAACAATGCGGTGTTCTGCGGGGGATGGCCCTAGAGTTGACCGGCTTGCTTTAGGGGGGCTGGTTTTATAACCAACGACGTACATGGGCCGTGTAGTGCGTGTACTGCTCGCCGTGAAGGGCCGCAAGATGAACTTCTTCATTGAATCGATGCCAATACGCCAAGAATCGCCCAATTGAATCTGCTAAAACATATTGTCCTTGGGGAACCCGCCTCTGTGGGTTGGCACGAATGCTGGTCGTCGTCGCCCTGAAGCTGGCCTAAACTCTTCTCCTTGTATGACCCTCGCTGTCCCCGCTTTCCCCCCAAGTGCTTCCCCAGACAGCACCCCCGCCCGGCTGGTGCTGGGCGTGGAGTCTTCTTGCGACGAAACCGGCGTGGCGCTGGTGGATGCCTGTGGCACAGGCGTGCCGGTGCTGCTGGCCCACGCCCTGTACAGCCAGATCGAGATGCACCAGGCCTATGGCGGTGTGGTGCCTGAACTGGCCAGCCGTGACCACATTCGCCGCGTGTTGCCGCTCATTGCTGAGGTGATGGGCCA
>JBIKHX010000003.1:0-26279 GCA_044361945.1 Polaromonas sp.
TGGGCATGGACGGATTGATCCGCCGCGGCAAAGGCAGACTGGACGGCCAGGTCGGCTGGCTGGGCTCACCGCTGAGCCTGGACTACCCGAGCATGGACGGGCAGTTCAATGTGAACATTGAAAGCGGCCAGTTCCTCAAGGCAGACCCCGGCATTGCCAAGCTGCTGGGTGTGCTCAGCTTGCAGTCGCTGCCGCGCCGGCTGACACTGGATTTCCGGGACGTTTTTTCCGAAGGTTTTACTTTTGACTTTGTGCGCGGAGACGTCACCATCGAACAAGGCCAGGCGCGCACCAACAACTTGCAGATGAAAGGCGTGAATGCCGCCGTGTTGATGGAGGGCAAGGTCGATATTGCCCGCGAAACACAAGACCTGCGGGTGGTGGTGGTGCCCGAGCTCAATGCCGGCACGGCTTCGCTGATCGCCTCGGTGGTGAATCCGGCTGTGGGCATAGGCAGCTTTTTAGCGCAGTTTTTTTTACGCAAGCCCCTGATCGAAGCCAGCACACAAGAGTTTCATATCGACGGCGCATGGGCTGACCCGCAAATCACCCAGGTCGAGCGCAAGCCGCGCAGCAATGCGCCCGCCAGCCCTCGACCATGATGCTGAGCGTCCGTCCTCGCTGGTTACCCACCTCCCTGAAATGGAACCGCCGCTGGACACTGTGGGCGCTTTTGGTGGCGCTGGTGGTGACCATGCTGGGCGCACTGGTCTGGCTGGCGGCACGCTACGAAGCCAGCTTGGTGCAAAGCCGGCTTGAACGCGACACCGCTGAAATCGTCACCGACATTCGCGCCGGTCTAACGCGCAATATTCAGAGTCTGCAAGCTTTGCCGGCGATAGAACGCAAGCCTATGGACTGGCGCGCCCAAGCTGGTGAGTTGCTGCGCCAGCGCCGCGAAATCGTTCGCCTCGAGTGGCGCGACCCCTCGCTGAAATTAGGCCTGTTCTACGAATCGGCCTACCGCGCCTCGGTGTTTGAGCGTATGGGCCGTGAAACGATTAATTTCGAAATCACCCAGGCCTGCAAAACTGCGATGCGGCTTGGCGTCCCGGCCTACTCCAGCAGTTACTTCACACCGCAATTCAACGGTCTGGGGCTAGAGCTGATCGACGTGTGCCTGCCACTCAAGGTGGAGGGCCGGCTCACAGGCTACACCTTGGCCACCTACTCGCTGCAAGAAATTTTGAAAGAGTTAACCGGCTCCCAATTGACGCGCGGGCAAGGCCTGTCTTTCACAGAAGCCGACGGCACGCGCCTGGCCATCACCGGCACGCCCGTGCGGGGCAACCGGTTTTACAACGCGCAACAAGTGCTGGACTTGCCGGGTACCACCCTGGTGTTGCGCATGGACAGCTGGAAAGGCTCGCCGGACTTTTTCCCCAACATGCTCACTGCGATGGTCAGCAGCTTGGCGCTGGCGCTGATTGCGGTGCTGTTGCTGCTGGGCCGCGACATACGCCGGCGCCTGCGCGTAGAGCATGACCTGGCCGACGCACTGGCCTTCAGAAAAGCCATGGAAGACTCGCTGGTCACCGGCTTGCGCGCGCGCGACCTGGACGGGCGCATCACCTATGTCAACCCGGCTTTTTGCCAGATGGTTGGCGTCCAAGCCAAGGACTTGCTGAACCACAGCTTTCCCAGCCCTTACTGGCCGCCAGAGCTGGCCGGCGTTTACCAGGACCGGCAAACCATTCGGCTGGCCAGCAACAGTTTGCCGCAAAGCGGTTTTGAGTCGGTCTTCATGCGCAGCGATGGCACGCGCTTTCCGGTGCTCATCATTGAAGCGCCGCTGATCAATGCCAACGGCAAACACACCGGCTGGATGAGCGCCATCCTGGACATCAGCGAGCAGCGCCGCGTTGAAGAAATGTCACGCGCCAGCCAGGACCGGCTGCAAGCCACAGCGCGTCTGGCCATGGTCGGCGAGATGGCCTCGCTGCTGAGCCATGAGTTAAACCAACCGCTGGCAGCCATCTCCAGTTATGCCACCGGCTCTTTGAATCTGCTGGAAGACGCAGGCGCTAGCACAGCACCTCTGGCGGCTGACCTGCAACTGGCACTCAGGCGCATCAGCGAGCAGGCCGAGCGCGCCGGTAAAGTCATCAAAAGCGTGCACGACTTTGTGCGCCGCCGTGACCAGGTGCGCGAGTGCGTCGCACCTCGCGCATTGCTGGACGCCATCATGCCGCTGGTCATCCTGCAGGCACGCAAGCTGCATGTGCGTGTGATGATTGAGGTTGACGAAAGCTGTAGCACCGTGCTGTGCGACCGCACCATGGTCGAACAAGTCTTGCTCAACCTTTGCCGTAACGGCATGCAAGCCATGCGCGAAGCCAACACGCTGTCCGCCAGCGAACGCGTACTGAGCCTGCGCGTCACGCCGGCAGACGCCCGTTGGGTCATGTTCTCGGTCACCGACCACGGCGTGGGTATTTCTGCGACGGTGGCCGACAGACTCTTCACGCCTTTTTTCACCACCAAGGCCGAAGGCATGGGCTTGGGCCTGAGTCTGTGCCGCACGGTGATAGAGCAGCATGGCGGCTTTCTGGGCCATGCCCCGGCACTGGCGGGCGGCACGGTTTTCAGCTTCACACTGCCCGCCAGTCTGGCCGGCGAGCCGGCGGCCCAACTCGCCTCTCCTCAGGTTTATGCTGCAAGCTCCATGACCACCGAAACCGCGACATGAGCAGCAGCTACGCCACCGTCTACATCGTCGACGACGACCAGGGCGTGCGCGATGCGCTGGCTTGGTTGCTGCGCTCGCGCCGGCTCACCAGTGAATGCTTTGACAGCGCCGAGGCGTTTGACGCGCGTATCAGCCAGCCGGGCAGCGTGCGCGAGCCTTCTTGCGTGCTGTTGGATGTGCGCATGGCTGGCCTGAGCGGCTTGGCCATGTTTGAAAAGCTCATTGGCTACGGCCTGCTGCCCACGCTGCCGGTGATTTTCTTAACCGGTCACGCCGACGTGCCCACCGCAGTGGCCGCCGTCAAGCGCGGTGCTTTTGATTTTTGCGAAAAGCCGTTTTCAGACAACATTCTGGTTGACCGCATCGAGCAAGCGCTGGCACTGTCTGCCGAGCGGCTGACTGCGCTGAACCGCTCCAGCAACCTGCAAGCCCTGCTCGACGGCCTGACCGAGCGCGAGCGCGATGTGCTGCGCCTGGTGGTGGACGGCCTGCCCAACAAAATGGTGGCCGACCAGCTCGACATCAGTGTGCGCACGGTGGAAGTGCACCGGGCACGCGTGTTCGACAAAATGGGCGTCAAGTCAGCGGTGGAGCTGGCCAACTTGCTGCGTAATGCTTAAGGGCCTAGAGCCTAAGGACCCGGTTTGTTAACGTCGTCACGCGGGTCCGGCTTGATTTCACCGCTTTTTCGCCCTGAGAACATGGTCCACCAAACGATGAACACCAGTATCAGCAAAGCCCCTAAAGCTTCGAGCAAGAGCAAGACCATGAGTATTTATTCCCGGTTAGCAAAGACGCTGATCATTATCTGCGGCAGCGTTTGGCTGGCTTCCTGCGCAATCAATACCCCGCTGCCGCCATGGCCGGCATCGCTGCCCGAGGCCGCTGAGCCGCCATCAGCGCCCGCCGCGGCCCCATCCGCCGCCAGCGCCTGGCAAGCAAGCAAAAGCCGCTGGGTACCCGTGCCCTGGAGCGACTTGCCCGGCTTTGACAAAGACAACTTGTTTGAAGCCTGGAACGCCTGGATCAAAAGCTGCGAACGCCCCGGTCCCACCTTTGCGCCCCTTTGCGCCGACGTGCGCCGCTTGAGCATAGGCAGCGCAGACGAGCAACGCGCCTGGATGATTGAGCGCCTGCAACCCCTGCGTGTGGAGTCCCTGAGCGGGGTCGCCGACGGCCAGCTCACCAGCTACTTTGAGCCTGTGATCCGCGCCAGCCGTCAACAAAGCGCCGCCTTCAACGTGCCGCTTTACCAGGCGCCCGCCACACTGCGGCGCGGCCAACCCTGGTTCAGCCGGCAAGACATAGACACCCTGCCTGAAGCGCAAGCCGCCCTGCATGGCCTGGAGATCGCCTGGCTTGAAGACCCGATCGACGCATTGCTGCTGCACATCCAGGGCTCTGGCCGGTTGCAACTGACACAAGCCGACGGCAGCCTGCGCACCGTGCGCGTGGCATTTGCCGGCTCTAACGAGCTGCCTTACCGCAGTGTCAACGCCTGGCTGCAAGAGCAAGGCGTCAGCAAGCTCAACCCCTGGCCCGAGGCCACCAAAGCCTGGGCTGCGCAAAACCCGCAGCGCGTGCAGCAACTGCTGTGGAGCAACCCGCGCTACATTTTTTTTAAAGAAGAGTCCCTGTCAGCAATCGACAGCGGCACCGGCCCGCGCGGCGCCCAGGGCGTGCCCCTGACTGCCGGCCGCTCCATCGCGGTCGATCCCGGCAGCATCCCCTACGGCACACCCGTCTGGCTCAGCACGCCAGGCCCCAGCGTGCAATTGCAAAAACTGGTGATGGCCCAAGACACCGGCAGCGCCATCGTCGGCGCTGTGCGCGCAGACTACTTTGCAGGTACCGGCCCCGAAGCCGGCGCGCTGGCCAGCAAGGTGAATCAGCCGCTGCGGCTATGGGTGTTGTGGCCGCGCTGAGCGTCTGCCAGGACCGGCGTTATGGCTGCTAAGCCTGCCCTCGATCCGGCGAAGGCATAGCCTACGGTCAGCGACCATGTTGCGCACCGAGTCGCCACTGGCTACGTCGCATTGCAAGGCCTGCGCCGCATGTCAAGCATGTGTCAGTTCGCCGGCGATCTCTTGCGCGGCGTCTAAGGCAATGTCCACTCAGACCACACGCGCGCCTTCAGCCGTAAAGCGCCGCGCCATGGCGACACCATAGCCTGCGCAGGCGCCCGTGATCACGGCTGTGGCGTGAGTCAGTCGCATGGTACTTTGGCTGTCATTTGCCGGTGAACACGGGCTTGCGTTTCTGCACAAAGGCGTGCTGCGCCTCTTGGGCGTCGGCAGTCTTGCTCATCGCCTTACTCTGGTTCTGCTCTAAGCGATACCCGTCTCGCGGGGAGAGGTTTTCCACCATGCTTATCGATTCCTTGAGCAGCCGTACAGTCATCGGACTCTTGCTGGCGATGTCGTTGGCAATTCCCATGGCCTCGTCCATCAGCCGGTCGGCGCTGACGCAGGCCTCGAGTACGCCAAGCCGATAAAGCTCGGCCGCTGGAATGCGCTGGCCGGTGAGCATGAGTCGGCGCACCTTTGACGGCGGCAGGTGGCGCTGCAGGAACTTGACGCCACCGGCCAGGCCGACGTCGATCTCGGGCATGCCGAACACGGCATCTTCGCTGGCCACCAGAATGTCGCAGCACAGGGCCAGCGCCATACCAGCCCCTAGAACGGCGCCATGCACTGCGGCCACCACAGGCTTAGGGCACTCCATGATCGTGAAGAACATCTCGCGTCCCAGCCGGTTGAGTTCGTTGTATTCGCCGGGCTCGCCTGTGAGCTTGGTGCGCTCCTTAATATCAGCGCCTGCACAAAAATGCTTACCCGCGCCAGTTAGCACCACCACCCGCACGTCATCGCGGTCTGGTAGCGCGTCGAAAACACGAATGAGCTCTTGGCGCACGGCCCGGCTCGTTGCGTTGACCGGAGGTCGGTTCAGGGTCACCACGGCCACGTAGTTCTTAACTTCCACTTGAACATTGCTCATCGTCTATCTCCTTTTGAATTCGAGAAGCTGCCGGCCGCACCGAACGCGCCTTGCGCGTCCAACGTATCGATGTCTTCTTCGGTCAGGCCCATTTCACGCAGGACTTCTCCTGTATGGGCGGCCAGCGCAGGCGGTGCGCGGTCATCCCTGCGCGGTATCCCGCACAAGTCAAAGGGCGAAGAAACTGACTTGACCTGGCGGCCGTCCATTTCGAAGCTGGTCACGCCCCCTATGTCTGCCAGTTGCGGATGGTCGGCGGCCTGGCCGATGTTCTGCACTTTGGCCACGTTGACCTTGACCGGCCCCAGCCTGGCAATGACTTCGTCGCTACTCATGCGCAGAGTCACGGCGCTCACTGCCAATATCAGTTCAGCGCGGTGCTTTTGCCGATCCTGCAGGCCGCGCCACTCGGGCCGGTCCAGCGCATCGGCGTCCAACGCCACCGCGCAGCGCTGCCACATTTCGTTGGCCGGGGCGATGATGACCACGCTGCCATCGGCCGTTGGAAACACCTGGTTGGGTACGCTCAGGTGGTTGGCGGTGCCCATGGGTTGACGTATCACGCCGGTAGCCCAGTACTCGCCGTAGAAGTAGTTCATCAGGTGAGCCGAACTGAGCAGCAACGAACTGTCCACCCGCTGCCCCTCACCCGTGCTGCTGCGGTGCATGAGTGCGGACATGATGGCAATGACCAGAGCCAAGCTGGCGTGCAGATCAATGATGGAGGTGCCGCAGCGCACCGGCGGACGATCGGCCTCGCCGGTGATGCTCATGAGGCCGCTGTGCGCTTGCAGCGCCAGATCATTGGCACCGAAATGCTTTAGCGGCCCGGTCTCGCCGTAAGAGGAGAACTGGCAGTAAATCAGGTCGGGGCGCAACGCACGCAGTGCCTCATCACCCAGACCGTATTTTTCCATGGTTCCGGGGCGAAAATTGTTGACCACTACATCGCAGTTTTGAACCATCCTTCGCACGGCGCGCTGACCGGCGGGCGAGGCCAGGTTGATGGCAATGCTGCGTTTGTTACGGTTCAGCGCTACAAACGAGGGACTGACCGTGATACCGCTGGCCACCATAGCCTGCGTCACGCCGAAGCCCCTGGCCTCGTCCCCTTTGCCGGGCTCTTCGAGCTTGATAACGTCGGCGCCCAAATCGCCAAGCACCTGAGTGGCCGCCGGGCCGGCAAAGACGCGTGACAGGTCCAGGATTCGGACCCCCTGCAAGACATTCCACATGCGGCTTTCCCGGCTTGTTCAGGCGTGGCGCTGATGCACCTGCGCATCACCGACAGTGAGTTTTTGGCCCTGGTCATCCTCACACCAGACCTCCAGCGTGTAGACCGTCTCCTTGCGCTCGTTGTCCAGCACACTGACCACCTTGACCGCAGTGATGACGATCTGATCTTCGTAGATGGGGCGGATGTATTTGGTACGCAGCCGGCCGGTTCCGGCAGCTGCCGGCCCGAACATGTCGATCAGCAGGCCGTGAATCCAGTTGGTTGTGATCATGCCGTCGGAGATGATTCCCGGCAGCCCCTGCTTTTTAGCATAGGTGTCGTCGTCGTGGATGGTCGGCGGCTGTGCATGAATACGGCCGTCATCAACCTGCACCGTCTCCTGGATGTCCACGTACCAGCGCATGCGCTCGCGCGTCATGGGCCGGGGGGCCAGGCGCACTTCGGCGCCAGCCTGATAGCGTGCGGATATTGAAGCGCTCATGCTGCACTCCTTTCACTGGCCGACTGGTATGACACGATGATGGTGTCTCGGTACGTGACCAGCGGCCGGTTATCGACCGCCGTGCGCATGTCGATTTCCATCACGACGTGGGTGCGGCCTCGTTTTTCAAAACGTTCGGCCACCTTGCCGGTGACCCGCAGCTTCACGCCGACCGGGATGGGCGCGTGCAAAGTCGCGTCGTACTGATAATGAATACGCGCAGTCGGCCCGGTGCCTGCGGGGCAGGCCACCTTGTAAAGCTTGAGCTTGTCCAGGTGCACCAAGGTGGGTGGCGCAAAGGCCGGCTCGGCGCCCTGGTAACAGGCCTGATGCAACTCGTTGGCGTGGCAGTATTCGCGCACCACGAATTTACTCATGGTGTATTCGATGGGCCCCAGGACATCGCCCTGTTCCAGATCGGTTGTGTAGCGGCCAACGGCCATGGTACTTCTCGCTGTGCTGTGGTGAAGCCACGGTTATACGGAACACGGCCGGTTTAGAACAAGCCTTGGCGGCGAGTACCACCTGTGCAGAAATGGCAAAGATGGCCAGCGGGGTTACTTGCATATATTGCAAAGATGCTTCTCGCCTGCAAGCCTTTCGCTCATGCGAGGCCAGTGGTAGTGTGCAAAGACGCAGTCCGATGACCGCAGGGAACATTCCATGACATTGCTAACAAGCACCTGGCGCCAAACACTGGTACTGACCGGGCTACTCGCCGCCGGCCTCGCGCTGGCCCAGACCTACCCGAGCCGACCGGTTCATTTTGTGGTGCCGTTTGCGGCTGGCGGGGGCTCGGATGTCATGGCACGGCTGATCGCCGAGCCGCTGGCGCAGCGACTGGGCCAGCCGATTGTGATCGAAAACAAGGCCGGCGGAAATGCCACGATAGGTGCTGATTACGTGGCCAAGTCGGCGCCTGACGGCCTGAACATGTTGCACACCACGCCGGGCCCGCAGATCACCAACCCCTTTCTGATGAGCAAGCTCCCCTACGATCCGGTCAAGGACTTGTTACCAGTGGCGCGGCTGGGAGTTTTTGTAAACGTACTGGTGGTCAGCCCAAAGTTACCGGTCAAAAACCTTGAAGAGCTGGTGGCCTATGCCAAGGCCAACCCGGGCAAGCTGAGTTTTGCCAGCGCCGGCATTGGCTCGGGCAGCCATCTGGCGGGCGAATACTTCAAACGGGCCGCCGGCCTGGATATCGTGCATGTGCCCTACAAGGGCACGGGCGCGGCCATGCAAGACCTGGTGGCCGGCAATGTGCAGCTCAGCCTGGACAGTATGGCGGCCTTCATGCCCATGATCAAGTCGGGGCAGTTGCGGGCCGTGGCCGTCGGTTACGGTCAGCGCTCCTCGAGCTTGCCCGATGTGCCGGCGCTAGCGGAGTTTTACCCGGGCTTTGACGCAGCCCCGATGAACTACTTGTCCGTGCGGGGCGGCACGCCGCCAGCTTTCGTCGAGCGGCTCAACCGCGAGGTCAATGCTGTTCTGACCACGCCGGCCATACGCCAACGGCTGCTGGACATGGGCGTGCTGGTCAGCACCTCGACGCCCGATGAAATCGCCCGTCAGGTTGACACCGAACGGCAGAAATGGAAGCGCATTATTGAAGCATCCGGGGCCAAGGCCGAATGAGGCGCCAGCGTTCAGCACAATTGAAAAATATAACGGCAAAGGACAAAGCATGAAAACATTCCATACCCATCACTGGTGGAGCCTCGCACTGGCGCTGAGCAGCGCTTTGGGCATGGGTACCGCGCACGCGCAAGGCGCCGAGGCCGCCTTCCCTGATCGCCCCATCCGACTGATCGTGCCCTACCCTCCAGGCGGATCCACAGACCCGGCCGCACGACTTATCGCATCGGATATCGGGCCCAGGCTAGGGCAGAACGTGGTGGTTGAAAACCGCGCCGGCGCGGCCGGCGCCATTGGCACCGAGGCCGTGGCACGCGCCGCGCCCGACGGCTACACCCTGCTGCTGCACACCTCGGTCATCTCGACCGACCCGACCCTGAAAAAGAACGCGCCCTACGACGTCAAGCGCGACCTGGCACCCGTCACGCTGGCGGTGAACGGGCCTTACTTGTTGGTGGTCAACCCATCACTACCGGTACGCAATGTGGCCGAGCTGATTACCTACGCCAAAGCCAATCCGGGCAAACTCAATTTCGGCTCTGCCGGGCAAGCGTCATCCGGCCACCTGATCGGCGAGTTGTTCAAAAAGGCCGCCGGCATCGACATGGTGCACGTGCCCTACAAGGGCGGCGGTCCGTCCATCGTCGGTCTGGTGGGCAACGAAGTGCAGCTGGTGTTTGACACTTTTGGCGGCTCCCGCGCGCTGGCAGAAAGCGGCAAGTTGCGCGCCATCGCCGTCACCAGCCCGAACCGCGCCAGCCTCATGCCCGATATACCCACCGTCTCAGAAAGCGGCTTGAAAGATTTTTCTGCGGTTTATTGGCTAGGCATTTTTGCACCGGCCAAGACGCCGCCGGCCATCATCGACAAGCTGCACGGCGTGATCCGGCAATCGCTGGAGACACCCGCTGTCAAAGCCAAGATGCTCGACATTGGCAACGTGCCGCAAGCGCTGTCACCCACTGAATTTGGCCGCGTGCTGGACGCCGATATTCACCGCTACCGTGCGATCATCGACTCCGCCCGCATCACGCTGGACTGAGCTCAGCAGCTGATCAAGTGACTGGCGATGGGCCAAACAAGGTACTCAGGTGTTCCACCAGCAATCGCACCTTGGCCGACATGAATCGGCTGCGCTGATAGACCGCATAGACACCATTTTCGAACTCGAGAAAGCTCACCCTATAGTCGGGAAACAGGCGCACCAGGGTCCCACGCTGAATGTCTTCGCGCACCGACCAGTCAGGCATCAGCGACAGACCCAGGCCCGCCAGCGTCGCCTGACGCAGTGCAGGGCCAAAGTCGGTTTGGAAGGAACCGGTGACCGGGACATCTATGCTGAGACCCGCGCCGTCCATAAAATGCCATTGAACGCTGCCCATATTCAACCGGTAAGTCAGGCAGTTGTGCGCCATCAGATCCTGCGGCTTGTCGATAGGCGGATGCTTTTTCAAGTAGGCCGGCGAAGCGCAAACGACGCGCTCGCTGACGGCAAGTCGACGCGCGATCAGCGAAGAGTCACCGAGCTTGCCGATGCGAATATCGATATCGATATTTTGCTCGACCAGATCAACGGTCTGATTAGACAACATCAGGTCTATGCTGATTTCAGGATAACGCAACAGAAATTCGGTCACCGCAGGCACGATGAACATCTGCCCTACCAGAATGCGCGAATGTACCCGCAAGGTGCCACGCGGGGAGACCTGCAGTTGCGACACACTGTGCCGCGCCTCGTCAAAATGCTGAAGGATCTGCTCGGCGTGTCGAAAATAGGTTTCGCCAGCTTCGGTCAGCGTAAGCTTACGGCTGGTGCGGTTAACCAGCCGGGCGCCCAGTTGTTCCTCCAGCGCCGACACTTGGCGGGACACCGACGCGGGGGAAGTTCCCAATTGGCGCGCAGCAGACGACAAGCTGCCGTGTTGCACAACCCGCACGAACACCTGTATGGCTTTGAAGGAATCCACGGTATGGCCCCTGCTGAAACACTTGAAAAGTACAGTTTCTGCGAGACGATTCGGCGTCAGTAGGAGTGGGCTGACATGCGCATCGTTGTTTTGGACGACTATCAGGATTGCATTCGCGGTCTCTCCGCTGCTACCTGTCTGGCCGCTCACGAAATAGCAGTGTACCGGTACCCAGCTCCAGACATGGAGACCCTGATCATGCGATTGGCCTCGGCAGAAGTGCTGGTGCTCACGCGCGCGCGCACCGCGATCACTGCCGCTTTGCTGGCACGCTTGCCGCAGCTTCGCATGATTAGCACCGCCGGCCCTTTGCCCAAGAACCTGGACCTGGCTGCTTGCAGCGAACGCGGCATCGCGGTCGCCCAAAGCCAGGGCACGGGCGCAGCCACAGCCGAGCTTTGCTGGGCGCTGATTCTGGCCAGCCGACGTCATCTGGTGGAAGAGGTGCAGAGCTTGCGCGCCGGCCGCTGGCAATCCGCTCTCGGGCAGCAATTGCAAGGACACCGCCTGGGCATTTGGGGCTATGGCAAGGTCGGACGACAAGTGGCCCGGTTCGGTCTGGCCTTTGGCATGCGAGTCTGGGTTTGGGGCCGTGAAAGCTCGCAAGCCGGGGCACTGCGCGACGGCGTGGCAGTAGCCCCCTCGCGCGCCGAATTCATCGCCGAGAGCGACGTCTTGAGCCTGCACCAGCGTTTAACGCCGGAGACCGCTGGGAGCATCTCGGCCCGTGAATTGATGTCCATGAAACCTGATGCCTTGTTTGTCAACACAGCCCGCGCCGAACTGCTGGCGCCCGAAGCCCTGTGGCTGGCGCTCAACGCGGGGCGGCCTGGTTATGCAGCCATCGATGTTTTCGAAAATGAGCCGGTTTTGGACACAACCCATCCACTGCTACGCCATCCCAGAGTGCTGGCTACGCCACATATCGGCTTCGTGGAGCATGACAACTATGAGTCCTTCTTCAGCATGGCTTTCGACCATATCCTTCGTTTTGCGGCCGGTGAGACATCGCATCTGGTCAACCCACAGGCGGTTTGTAAGCCACGATGAGATAGATCCAGTCCACAACTCCACGCTGCGCGCGAATTTCGACACGACTGAAGTAGGCCCGGGTTTGGCCGAGGTCTATCGCCAGGTCAGGTCGGTGGCGCACTTGGCGACTTTGCGGTACCTTCTAACTACTTTACTTTTCCATGCAAAATTGCTTTCCCAGCGCATGCAACACTGCGCTGGCACTACTTCACTTTCGAACGGGCCCCTTAATTTACATTCCGGAGACTCACATTGAAATCTTCCACACCCGACCCAATCGCCACGGCTTCATCAGATGAAATCGGGCTTGACTTTCCTGCCCCATTTGTCGCGGTTGTGACTCTCAATCGGCCGCCAGTCAATGCTTTGGGTCGGCGCTTTCGGGAAGCTTTTATCGACACCATGGATTCGCTGCAAGACCGTGATGATGTTCGAGTAATAATTTTAACGGCCAGCGGCAAAATATTTTGCGCAGGGGCCGACATCAAAGAACGCCAGGACATTGGCGTTCAAAACGGTGGCCACCCGCGCGCCAACCGAATTACAAGAGAGGGCTTTTATTGCGTGCTCGACAGCGTCAAGCCGGTGATTGCCGCCATCAATGGCCCCGCCCTGGGGGCGGGTTTCGTTCTGGCAGCTTGCTGCGACTTCATCTTTTCAGCAGATCACGCCACCTTCAGCATGCCGGAAATTGACGTTGGCATGGGCGGGGGCGCCAGTTTCTTGCAGCGCATTCTTCCACCCTCCAAAATCAGGCGGATGATGCTGACCGGAGAGGCCCTTTCGTGCCAGGAACTGCACAGACTCGGGGCCGTCGAAGCATGTGTTCCGTCGGCTCAATTGATGAGCACCGCTCTTGCTTTGGCTCAAACCATTGCGCAAAAGAGTCCTCCAGCGGTTCGCACAATCCGGGAATCCTTCCTTACAGTTGAAGGCCTAGGGCTGCGCGAGGGTTTTCGCTTCGAACAAAACTACATCACGCCACTGAGCAAATCACCCGAGGCACTCGAAGCACGCCAGGCCTTCATCGAGAAACGCAAGGCCGTTTTTTAAATTTGCTTCAGTCCCAGATGGGTGCGCGCTTTTCATTGAAGGCGCGCGCACCTTCGGCACACTCTTCGCTCTCTCCGGTCTCCCGGTCAAGATGCTTGGAAAATGCCACTAGTTCGGGCGAGAACGCCGCCGTCAGACGCATCATTTTCACGACTGCCTGCGTTGCTTTAGGCGCGCCCTTGGCCACCATGGCAGCAAGTTCTTCGGCTGCGGCCATCAGCCCTTCTTTGGGAACGACCCTGTTGACGATGCCTTGTTGCAAGCATTCGGGTGCGCGCAGTCGCCCGTTGCACAACGTGAGGTAGGCCGCCGTTGCGCGAGGAAGGGCCGCATAGATCTGCTCTGGCGCCCCCATGCGGCCCACATTGGTATGTTGATCGCCCAGCCATGCATCGTCTGCCATGACACGCAAATGGCATTGCAAAAACAGATTCAGCCCCACGCCCACCGCAAAGCCTTGAACGGCACAAATCAGGGGTTTTTCTAAGTTGGCGTCAATCGGCATGCCGCCTCCGCCCCAGAAATATTCGGGGCTGGTTGGGTCTTCGTGCGGCGTGCGTTTGCCCTGCTCCTGATATTGCCGCAAGAACTTGACGTCGCGTCCGGCACAAAAAGCCAAGCCGGTTGCACTCACAATACCTACCCTGATTTTAGGATCCATGCCCATGTCAAGCCAGCAAGCCCTCATCTCACGGTAAGAGAAGGTATGCAGTGCATTGCGTACCTCGGGCCGGTTCAGGGTAATGTACGCAACATGGCCTTTTTTTTCATAGATCACAAACTTCAGGTCTTTGGGCGCCATTGCAGGATCGTAGGGTGAGCTTAACTTGGCCATGGTGAACTCCTTAGGGGTTTAAAAACAGAATGCTTCGGTCTCGCAAAAAAGTTTCGGGTAAAAAGTCGGTACGTGGGCAACTAAGCTGAACAGCTACCGCCTTGAGAAGTTGGTACGCGGTATGGCGATCGTAAATTTCGCACCATTGGCTTAGGGCGCAGAAATAATGAGCAGGCCATCGACTGCACAAACTCCATCGGATCGCCACTTGATGGGGTTTACCTCGAGAGCAAACTCAACCCATGGAATGTCCTTGGCCACCGCTGAAAAATGCACCAGAAATTCAACCAAGGGCTTGATCTGAAGTGAGGGCGAATTCTTCAATGCGTGCTGAACTATTTTTAATTTCAGCACCATTGCCTTCGCAGCCTGATGGTCCAGCGGTGCCCGGCCGATAGCCACGTCATCGAGGAGCTCAGTCAAGACGCCGCCGGCCCCACATGAAATGACAATGCCAAAAATCGGATCGCGGGTGGCGCCAACAATCAACTCGACGCCTGCTGGAATCATCTCTTGCGCATAGATACCCTCGAGTACCACCCCACGTTGTGCGGCCAGTTCTTGGAACTCTGCAGCTACGCGCCGGGCCTGCTCGTTGTCAGCAACGCCCAGTCGCACCAGACCAGCCGCAGCGCGGTGCGTGATCTTGGCGCTGATGCCCTTGAGGGCCACCGGATAACCGATCTCTGCACAGGCGCCGGGTATTTGGCTTAGATCGTTACAAAAAACACCTCTTGCCACCGGCAGTTGGGCGGCACGCAAGATGGCATGGCATTCATGCTCGCTTACCACCATCCCTGCCTGCGCGCGGCGAACATGTGAAGACCATTCAAACCGGGGCGCGCTTGCGGCCGCTGACCGATCAAGTACCGGGCGATGCACTCCCCTCGTAGCTAGGCGACCCAGCGTTGCAATAGCTCGCGCCTGTTCGGCGAAGGCGTGTATGCCCGCCGCTTTGAGCTTTGCAACAGCCGTCAGCGGCGCCAGCGTCCATGACACGGCGACAGTTTTGCTTGTACGGTTCTTGAAATTGACGATCGTGGTGACGAGTTCGTCAGCTTTATGGGCTGAGGCGCCGAGCTGAATCAAGAGGAAGTCAACGCTGTCATCGGCTGCGATTTCGTCTAAAACCGACGGAAACTGCTCCATCCACTGGGCCTTGTTGTAGGTGTCAGGCGTCAGATCAAAAGGATTGTTTACCGAGGCGATCGGCGGCAGCAGAGGGCGGATGCGTGCGAGTCGCTCGGGGTCAATGCGTGCCACGGCCAACCCGCAGTTGGCGGCTTGGTCAGCGCCCAAAACACCGCCGCCGCCGCCAAAACCCACCAACGCCAAACCCGTCCCTTTGGGGAGCTTGTCCAGAGTTTGACCACTCAAGAACAGTGCCGTGTCGAGCATTTCTTCCATGGATCGCACACGGATCACGCCGTATTCGTTAAGCACTGAATCCCACACACGATCTTCCCCTGAAAGCGCGCCGGTATGCGCCAGTGCGGCCACTGCGCTCAGCGGCGTGGCACCCGCCTTCAAAAGCACCACGATTTGTCCGGCATCGCGCGCTTGCGCCAAGGCAGCCATGAAGCGGGCCGAGTCAATCAGCCCTTCTATATAAACGCAAATTACTTTTGTTCCTGGGTCTTGGCTGAAAGCTTCAATATATTGGGCCGTTGTGGTGACCGCCTCATTGCCACTGCTCACAACGCTGCGAACACCGTAGCCCTGTTCTGCTGCCAAGGTTTGCGCCAAAGTAGCAATGCCCCCGCTTTGGCTGACTATCGAGATATTTCCTGCCAGTAAGGCATCCGTGGTGATCAGTGCCGATGCAAAGGTGGCGGCCATAGGCGCGGCCGTGTTGATGATGCCGATGCAATTAGGCCCGCATAAGACGAAGCCGTGCGCATCACACAGCTTTTTGAGTTGCGCCTGACGCTCCCGGCCTTCAGCACTGCTTTCCGAGAACCCGCCCGCCAAGGCAATTCCGGCCTTGACGCCGGCATCGATGCACTGCTGAACCGCCTCAATCAAACTGTTGGCTGAAACGGCAAATACGGCCATGTCACACTGACCTGTGACAGCAGCTATCGATGGGTAGCACTTCAGGCCGTTAACCGTTTCGTTTGCAGGGTGAATGGGGTAAATAGGCCCCGGAAAATCAAATTTCTGAAGATGCCCGATCACTGTTTTCCCCAGGTTTCCAGCTTTATCCGACGCGCCCAACACTGCAATGGAGCGGGGGGCCAGTAGTGGGGCCAAGGGGTTTGATTGCGTGATGCTCATGGAAACAAGCTGCCTGAAACAACTCTAACCATTAAAAAACATGTTTGATTCATCAGCCTTACAGCTTAACTTGCTAAGCCCCCCCCCCCGCCTAGGGAAATCCCCCCCCAAAAACTGAGCGTCATCTGTCAACATGGCCTTTTATTTGAAGGAGACACATGTCATGAATTTGTCCGCCCGCATCAAATATGTCTCTGCGTACGCCTGCGCTGCCTTGGCACTGAGTGGACTGAGCGCATTAGCCCATGCTCAGTCTGCAACTTTCCCGATCAAAGGCAAGCCAATTTCCATCATCGTTCCGTATGCTGCTGGCGGCGTCACGGACACAGGCGCACGCATGATGGCCGCTGCGCTTGAAAAGGAACTCGGGACCTCGGTACAAGTGGTCAACAAGGTTGGTGCGGCTTCACAGATCGGCTTGACCGAATTGGTTAGATCCACTCCGGATGGACACACGCTGTCTTACATGGTGCTGCCAACGGTCACCACGCACTACATGGTTCCTGGCCGCGACAGCCTGTACACCAAGAAGAATTTTCAGCCCATCGCCATGCATCACTACGTTCCGCAAGTCATCGCGGTTCTCAGCACAGGCCCTTACAAAACGCTGAAAGATCTGGTTGAAGCCGCCAGGGCCAAACCCGAGACAATCAAGATCAGTGACAGCGGATTGATGGCCGTGCCGCATTCTCAGGTACTGATGCTCGAGCGGGCGGCCAATGTGCGTTTTGCTTCCGTTCATTTCGGCGGTGGCGCGCCTTCAGTCACGGCTCTTCTCGGCGGGCATGTCGATGCACTGGCGGGCGCTACTGCGGATGCCCTGGCCAACAAGAACACGGGGCTGTTCCGCGTCCTGGGTATTGCTGCGGACAAACCTGACAAGTCCATGCCCGAAGTCCCGACAATGAAGTCACTGGGCTATGACGTTACAGCTGCATCGTGGACAGGCTTGGTGGCCCCCGAAGGCACGCCGCCGCAAGTGGTGGACATCCTGACCAAAGCAGTTAAAAAAATCATTGACAGTCCGGAGCACTCCAAGAGATTGGAAACACTGGGCCTGGCACCGGTTTACATGGACCCCGCCGCCTATAGCAAACTATGGCTTGACACAGAGGTGCGCATGAAACCTCTTCTGGAAAGCCAAAAAGCCAAGCCATGAGGCGTGTCGGCCAGCTAACCGGCTGTGCTTTTTTCTTGCTCTCTGTGGGGCTAGGCTACGCATCATCTTCTTTGAAGTACTACACACCACTGGGCCCTGGCCCCGGGTTTTTCCCGGTCTGGATGTGCATTTTTCTTGGCCTGCTTTCTCTGTGCGTGGTGGTGCAGTCCAGCCGTCATTCCCTCGTCGGACTACCAAACGACTTTTTACCCACAAGGCGCGGCGCCTTGCGGATGTTCGTCGTTGTCGTAGAACTGTTCTTGCTGGCCCTGCTGCTCCCCGTTCTTGGCTTTCGCCTGACCATGCTGGCTTTTTATGTGATCACCTTGCTGCTGCTGGGAAGGCGTAATCCGTTTGAAATTGTGTTTTTTGCACTGGTCGGCAGCTTCGGGGCCTTTTATTTGTTCGTTGAGTTTTTAAGTCAGCCTTTGCCTGTTGGCTTTTTAGGGATCTGACGCAGATGGATGCGCTGAACTTATTAATGGGTGGTTTTGCCACCGCACTGCAACCAAACAATCTACTTTTCGCGCTGCTCGGTTCGGTTTTGGGCACCATGGTCGGCATCATGCCGGGTATCGGACCGGTGGCCGGTACGGCGCTGCTGCTGCCCCTGACGTTCAAGCTAGACCCCACCGCATCCATCATCATGTTGTGCGCCATTTACTACGGCGCGATGTACGGCGGCACCTTGACGTCTGTCTTATTGAATGTGCCGGGTGAGGCCGCCTCGGCCATCACATGCATTGATGGTCACGAAATGGCCAAGCGAGGGCGGGCAGGTCCGGCCTTGGCGGTCGCCGCAATCGGCTCGTTTGTCGGCGGAATCGTTGCAACTGTAGGCCTGGTGTTGTTGGCGCAACCGCTCACTGCACTGGCCTTGAAATTCGGTCCACCAGAATTTTTCGCTCTCATGCTGGTTGGCCTGTCGCTGGTGACGGGACTTGCCGGCCGGTCCATTGCACTGGCCTTGATTTCCGCCATATTAGGCCTGCTTATCGCTATGGTGGGAATCGATCCCGTGATCGGTTCGCAGCGATTTACCTTCGGAAACCTCAATCTCCTCGGTGGCATTGACGTGGTTATTGTGGCTATGGGACTTTTTGGTGTCGGCGAAATATTGGTGAACATGGAGCGTAACGTGATGGCTACGGCGCTGGGCACTCGGTTTAAGGAGTTGCTCCCCTCCCGCAGCGACATGAAGCGATCTGCCATGCCCATCGTGCGCGGCACGGGTATCGGTTTTTTATTGGGGCTGATTCCAGGGGTAGGCGCAGTTGTGCCTACCGTGCTTTCCTATGTGACCGAAAAAAAACTCTCCAAAACTCCTGATCAATTTGGAACCGGAATGATCGAAGGGGTGGCCGGCCCGGAAACGGCGAACAACGCCTATGCAAATTCAGCCCTTATTCCCATGTTTACGCTGGGTATACCCGGCTCGCCGACAGTCGCTGTGATCATGGGCGCCTTCATGATGAAGGGGCTTATTCCCGGGCCTTTTCTATTTCGAGACCATGGTGATATTGCGTGGGCAGTGATTGCCAGTTTTGGTGTCGCCAACTTGATGCTGTTAATTTTGAACTTGCCGCTCATTCCGCTTTGGGTAAAGCTGCTGAAAATACCCACCTCCATTTTGTACACCTTCGTTTTGGGTTTTTGTGCCATCGGCGCCTACACAAGCAACGGCCAATTTTTCGATGTGGGCTTGATGGCCTTCTTTGGTGTGGTGGGCTATATCTTCAAGAAAATTGATGTTCCTTTGGCACCCATGATCCTAACAATCATCCTGGGCCCGCTGATGGAGCAGTCCCTGCGGCAGTCTCTGGAAATGTCGCGCGGCAGTTTTTGGATCTTCATCGAGCATCCCATTGCCCTGGGCTTTATTCTTGTCGCGCTGACTTTTGTTTTGGTCTCAACCTTTGGTATCGCCTCGAAAGTACGGGGCGCGGACTCCGAGGTGTGACTCCCATGACGCTCAAATACGCGTCAACAACCCAGGGATGACAGGTTTCACCGGCGATCCTGACCGTACAGGCTCACCAACTTGAAAGAGCTTGTACAAATCACCCCCATATAGTTTTCCTGATGAGAAAACACCACCAGTCAGGGCTGCCACATTACCGTCATCCTAGCGAAGGCGGGGATCCATCTTGGGACCTGAGGGTTGATCAGGGCGCAGGTGTTGGCTCAGCGTCGCCACCCAGCGCCTGATACAGGGCCAACTGGCTGTTCAGGCGGGCCAGGCGGTTGTCGGCCAGCGCGATGTCTGCCGAGCGGCGCTTTTCCTGGGCGTCCAGCCAGGCTTTGAGGGCGGCGGCACCGGCGCGGTAGCGGGCCTCATACAAGCGCTCGGCGGTGCGGGCTGCTTGCAGGCTTTCTTGCAGGCGGGCCGCTTGCTGCGCGAGCTGCTGGCGCGCTGACAAGGCATTGTCTACGTCGCCGAGTGCGGTGTACAGCGTCTGGCGGAAGTTGAGCACAGCCTCTTCGTATTGCGTTTCTGACACCTTGATGCTCAGCTGCATGTTGGCGCGCTGCAAAAAGGGCAAGCTGACGCCCAGGCCGAGCGCGGCTACCGGGTTTTGCAGCAGGTTGGTCAACTGGGTGCTGGAGCTGCCCAGGCTGCCGGTCAGGCTGAGCGCCGGGTAGTAGCTGGCGCGGGTAGCGTCGATGCGGGTGAAAGACTCGCGCAAGCGCAGTTCGGCGGCACGCAGGTCAGGGCGGCGGGCCAGCAGGCTGGCGGGCAGCCCGGCTTGCAGCGCGGGCAACTCGCCGACTGGCAAGGCCGCGGGATTGCTTGTGGCTTGGCTGCCGGGCGCGCTGTCCAGCAGCAGGGCCAGCGCAGTGCGCGCCTCTACCGCTTGTTGTTGCAGCGCACTTTGACTGGCTTGCTGGCTGGCCAGCGCTTGCTGGGCTTCGGCCACTTCCAGGCCAGAGGCCGCGCCGGCGCGGTACTGAGTTTGCACCAGCTGGTACGTGGTTTGCGCGTAGCCGATGCTTTGCGTGTTGGCGGCCAGGCGTTGGTTGACAAAGGCCAGCTGCCAGTACAACCTGGCCGTGGTGGCAACCAGCGCCAGGCGCGTGCTTTGGCGGTCCTGCTCGCTGGCCAGCGCTTCCCATCGCGCGACTTCGCGCTGGCTGCCGAGCTTGTTCCACAAATCTATTTCATAGCTGGCGCTCAGCGTCACACCGCTGCTGCGGGCGCTGGTAGCGTCGGCTTCTAAAGAGCGCCGTGTGCCCATGCTGGCGCTGCCCGCCAGGGCCGGTTGCAGCGCCTGGTCGGCCAGGCCGGCTTGCAGTTGCGCTCGCCGAACGCGAATGGTGGCTGCGGCCAGGTTGTTGTTGCGGGCCAGCACCTCTGCCACCAGTTGATCAAGCACGGGGTCATTCAAACGCGTCCACCACGGCGTGCCGGCAATGGCAGGTGTTGCGGATGTAACGGTTGTGCTCGCGGCGCCGTCCTGGGTGTACTGAGCGGGTATCTTCAGGGCGGGCGGGCGAAACAGGGAATTGAATGTGGAAGCACAGCCACCCAGCATGAGCAGGGCAGCCAGCGCCACAGGCCGGCGCACCAAAATAAAAAACGCGTAGGTTGATAGCGGTTTCATGCTTGTCTTTATTCTCGAGAGAGGGCGTCGACCGGGTTGAGCTTGGAGGCATTGTTAGCGGGCAAGAAGCCGAATATCACGCCGATGAGTGTGGAGCAGACAAAGGCGGCCACCATGGAGAGCGTTGAGTACACCAGCGAGAAGCTGCTGCCTGATCTGTCAAAGCCCCAGCCCACGAGCAGCGACAGGCCAATGCCCAACACGCCGCCCAGCAGGCACACCAGCACAGCTTCAATTAAAAACTGCTGGCGGATGTCGGCCTGGCGCGCACCCACCGCCATGCGCACACCGATCTCGCGTGTGCGCTCAGTCACCGAGACCAGCATGATGTTCATCACCCCGATGCCGCCGACGATCAGCGAGATGAGTGCGATGGCCGAGATCAGCAGCGTCATGGTTTGCGTGGTGCTTTCAATGGTCTGGCGAATGGTGTTGGTGTTGAGTACAAAAAAGTCTTGCACGCCGTGGCGTTGTAAGAGAAGCCGGTTGACGCCTTGTTCGGCGGCTTCGGCCGACACCTCGTCGCTGATGCGCACGGTGATGCTGCGCAAATGGCTTTGCCCAGTCACGCGGCTCATGGCGGCGGTGTACGGAATCCACACATTGAGTGCCTCCGAATTGCCAAAGACCGACTCGCTGCGCTTGGCCACCCCAACCACGCGGCAAGGCACTTGGCCCAGCAAAATCACTTCGCCCACAGGGTTGGGGTTGCGCGGGAAAAGCTGTTTGCGGGTGTTGTCGTCAATAACCACTTCTTGCGCCAGGCTGGCCACGCTGTCTTCGTCAAAGGTGCGACCGGCGGCCAGCTGCACGCCACGCACCCGGAAATACTGCTCGCCCACGCCATTGATGGTGCCGGTCACGGCAATATTGCCATAGCGCAGTGTGGCCGAGCTGCTGACGCTGGGCGTGACGCTGTCTACATAGCTTTGCTCTTCCAGGGCGGCAGCATCGCCGGGCACCAGAGTTCGCACACGCGCAGCGCGTTGGTCGCCAAAGCCGGTTCCTGAAAAAATCTCGATGGTGTTGGTGCCGATGGCGCTGATGTTCTTCAAAATCTGCAAGCGCGAGCCCTCGCCCAGCGCCACCACCGAGACCACCGAGGCAATGCCGATGATGATGCCCAGCATGGTCAAAAAGGTGCGCAGCCGGTGCGCGTTCATGGCCAGCACGGCCATGCGAAAGGCTTCGCCAAAGCGGTCACGCGCGGCCTGCCAGCGGCCGCTGGAAGCCGAAGGCATTTTGAGCGCGGCGCCGGTCGGTGCAGCATCGGGGCGGGTCAGCCGGTCGGACACTACGCGCCCGTCACTCAGCTCAATGATGCGGTCAGCGTGCGCGGCCACTTGCATATCGTGCGTCACGATGATGATGGTGTGGCCCTCAGCATGCAACTCCAACAAAATCTTGATGACCTCGGCGCCACTTTGCGTATCCAGCGCGCCAGTCGGCTCGTCGGCCAGCAGCACGTGGCCGCCATTCATGAGCGCGCGCGCAATGCTGACGCGCTGTTGCTGACCACCGGATAGCTGGCCCGGCTTGTGTTGCAAGCGGTCGGCCATGCCCAGGCGCGTAAGCAAGGCAAGGGCGCGCTGACGGCGCGCTTTGCTTTGGCGACCTGCGTAAACCGCAGGCACCTCCACGTTGCCCAGTGCACTCAAATCACCCAGCAAGTGGTAACGCTGAAAAATAAAACCAAAATGCTCGCGCCGCAGCTCTGCCAGTTCATCGGGGCCCAGCTGGCCGGTCGGCCGGCCGGCAACGCGGTAGCTGCCGGCGCTGGGTTTGTCCAGGCAGCCCAGAATATTCATCAGCGTGGATTTGCCGGAGCCCGAGGGGCCGACGATGGCCACGATCTCGCCGGCGCGTATATCGAGGTTGACGTTGGCCAGTACTGTGATCGTGCCTTCTCCCGCCGGAAAGTCGCGCTGCAGCCCGCGCAGCTCAAGCAGCGCGGGTGCGTCAGCAGTATTGCCGGTCAATGCCGCTGCCCTCAAAACCGGATGCGCGGTGCTTGGCGCGACCCGCTCTGGCTGCCGGGCGGCGGCGCTTCACTGAGCACCACCTTCTCGCCTTCGGCCAGGCCCTCCAGAATTTGCGCGTTGACGTTGTTGTTGATACCGACTTTGACCGTGCGCTTTTCAGGCTTGCCGTCGGCGCCCACCACGCGCACGCTGGCCGGACCGCGCCGCCCCGCCTGATCGATAGCGGCCGACGGAATGGTGATGACACCCTTGGCTTCGCTCTGCACGATGTAGACCTGCGCCGTCATGGAGATGCGCAAGCGACCTTCGGGGTTGGGCACGTCAAGCAGGCCGTTGTAGTAAATCGCTGCGTTGCTGCTGCTTTGCGTTTCAGTGGCTATCGACTCTGGCGCGGGCTCGACGCTGCGCAGCGTGGTGTAGTAACGCTTGTCCGGCGCGCCCAAGATCGTGAAATAAACCTTTTGCCCGGCCTTCACGCGCACCACATCGGCTTCAGAAATCTGCGCCTTGACGGTGATGGTGTCGAGCAAGGCCAGCTTGATGATGGTGGGCGCGCTCTGGTTGGCGTTGACCGTCTGCCCCTGCTGCGTGACGATGGCCACCACAACGCCAGCCATGGGCGCCAGGATGCGGGTGTAGCCGACATTGAGCTTGGCCGTGTCAGCCGCAATGCGCGCCTGCGCAATCTGCGCCTCAGATGTTTTGATGTCAGCGCGGCTGGTGCCCAGCGTTGCCTCGGCCTGCTCAAAAGCCTGGCGTGAAATCGCGTCGGCGGCCAGCAACTCTTTTTGCCGCTCAAAGTTCAGCTCAGCCTGGCGCAGCAAAGCGCGGCGGGAACCCAGCAGCGCCTCGGCACTTTGCAGCGCAGCCTGCGTATTGCGCAACTCGTTTTGCTGCTTGAGCGCATCAATCTCGGCAATCAACTGGCCCTTTTTAACGCTGTCGCCCAAGGCTACAGCCAGCGTCTTGATCTGGCCCGAAGCCTGCGCACCCACACTGACCTGCTTGAATGCCTGCAGGGTGCCGGAGGCCAGTACCGACTGCTCCAGGTCCCCCAGCGCGGCCGTGGCCGTGACAAAAGCCGGCGGCTTGCTGGCCGGAAAAAAGTAGAGCTTGACGCCCGCGCCAGCTGCAGCCAGCAACAAGGCGGCCAGCGCATAAGGCCACACAGTGGAGAGTTTGGAAAGACTGAATCGGCTCATGGGCTTGCTTCTGGTTGAGATGGAGGCCAACCCCGACTGTACAAGGCTGGCCGCCTAGTCCTCGACCGGTCTCTGCAAAGCGCCAGTAAAAATACCGGCCTGAACCCTGCTAACCTCATCCAGGGTGGTGGGCCAGTTGCGCTTAAATCTGCATGGTTGGCCGCCACCGCCGTCGCCAGAGGCATACACTTTGGCGCTACACGTACCTGGAGATCTCGCCATGAACGCCCCACTGCCAGAGCATATCCGCCAGTCGCTGGAAACCGTCACACTCGACGACAAGTACAGCCTGGACTATGGTTACGCCTTCATGAGCGGCGTGCAGGCGCTGGTCAAGCTGCCCATGCTGCAGCGCCTGCGGGATGCGCAACAGGGTAAAAACACCGCCGGCTTCATTTCGGGTTACCGCGGCTCGCCGCTGGGCGGCTATGACCAGGCGCTGTGGAAGGCGGCCAAGTACCTCAAGGCGCAACACATCGTGTTTCAGCCGGGCGTGAACGAGGAACTGGCCGCGACGGCCGTGTGGGGCACGCAGCAGCTGGGCTTTGCGCCGCCGGGCACCAACAAGTACGACGGCGTGTTCGGCATCTGGTACGGCAAGGGCCCGGGCGTGGACCGCACCTCGGACGTGTTCAAGCATGCCAACATGGCCGGCACCACGCCCTGGGGCGGCGCGCTGGCGGTAGCCGGTGACGACCATATGGCCAAGAGTTCAACTGCGGCGCACCAGAGCGACCACATCTTCAAGGCCTGCGGCTTGCCCTTGTTTTTTCCGGCCAGCGTACAGGAAATTCTGGACCTGGGCTTGCACGCGCTGGCCATGAGCCGCTATGCCGGTGTCTGGGCCGGCATGAAGACGATTCAGGAAATTGTGGAGTCCTCAGCCAGCGCGCTGATTGATCCGCAGCGCGTGCAAATCAAACTGCCAACCGACTTTGCGATGCCGCCCGGTGGCGTGCACATTCGCTGGCCCGATAGCGCGCTCGAGCAAGAGCAGCGCCTGTTTGAGTTCAAGTGGTACGCCGCGCTGGCCTATATCCGCGCCAACCGGCTGAACTACAACGCGATTGAAGGCCCGAACGACCGCTTCGGCCTGATCGCCAGCGGCAAGGCTTACAACGACACGCGCCAGGCGCTGGTCGATCTGGGGCTGGACGATGCGGCTTGCCGGCAGGTCGGCATCCGGCTGCATAAGGTCGGCGTGGTGTGGCCGCTGGAGGCGCAGCTCACGCGCGAATTTGCCACCGGCTTGCAAGAGATTCTGGTGGTGGAAGAAAAACGCCAGGTCATTGAATACCAGCTGAAGGAAGAGCTGTACAACTGGCGCGCTGATGTGCGGCCGGTCATCCTGGGCAAGTTCAATGAGGTCGAGGGCGACTTCAGCGGCGGCGAGTGGGGCATGTCCAACCCGGCGGCGCACACGCTGCTGCGCGCCAACGCCGACTTGTCACCCACGCTGATCGCCAAGGCGATTGCGGCGCGTGTGCAAAAGCTCGACCTGGACAGCGACATGCGCGCGCGCATTAATGCGCGGCTGGCGCTGATAGAGGCCAAAGAGCGCGCCATGCAGGTGCTTGAGGTCAACGCCGAGCGCACGCCCTGGTTTTGCTCGGGCTGCCCGCACAACACGTCTACCCGCGTGCCGGAGGGCTCGCGCGCCATGGCCGGCATAGGCTGCCATTACATGGCGCTGTGGATGGACCGCAGCACCATGGGTTTCACCCAAATGGGCGGCGAGGGCGTGCCCTGGGTCGGCCAGCAGCCCTTCACCACGGACACACACATTTTTGCCAACCTGGGTGACGGCACGTACTTTCACAGCGGCATGCTGGCCGTGCGCCAGAGCATTGCCGCCGGCGTGAACATCACCTACAAAATTTTGTACAACGACGCCGTGGCCATGACGGGCGGCCAGCAAGTGGGCGAGCGGCCCGAGGGCCATTCGGTGACGCAAATCGCGCAGTCGATGCGCGCCGAAGGCGCTGTCAAAACCGTGGTGGTCACTGACGAGCCCGACAAGTACGCGGGCGTGACGCTGGCCGAGGGCGTGACCGTGCATCACCGCGATGCGCTGGACGCGGTTCAGCGGGAGCTGCGCGAGATCAAGGGCTGCACCGTCATCATTTAC
>JBIKHX010000076.1:0-8096 GCA_044361945.1 Polaromonas sp.
CCTTGTGGGTTGCTGCCGGCGGTTTTCCGGGCTGGCATTTGTTGACGGTGTTCACTTTGGGCACCATCCTGATGCGCAGCGCCGGCTGCTGTGTCAATGACGTGGCGGACCGCGACTTTGACCGCCATGTCAAACGCACCGCCGGCCGGCCTGTCACGCGTGGCGCTGTGTCCGTCAAAGAGGCACTGCTGTTGGGTGCAGCGCTGGCACTCGCTGCTTTTGCTTTGGTGCTGACCACCCAGCGCGCAGCCGTGCTGTGGTCCTTCGCCGCGCTGGCCGTGGCCATCTTGTACCCCTACGCCAAACGTTATATCGCCATGCCGCAGGCGGTGCTGGGCGTGGCTTTCAGCTTTGGTATCCCCATGGCTTTTGCAGCCGTGCAAGGCCAGGTGCCAGCGCTGGCCTGGGTGCTGCTGCTGGGCAATTTGTTCTGGGTACTGGCCTACGACACCGAATACGCCATGGTGGACCGTGATGACGATCTGAAGATCGGCATCAAAACCTCGGCGATCACGCTGGGGCGCTTTGACATCGCGGCCATCATGCTCTGCTACGGGCTGTACCTGACGGTCTGGACGCTGGCCTTGTGGCCGCAATCTTTCAATGCTTTTTATGGGGCGGCGCTGGCTGTGGCCGCCGTGCAGGCCTTGTGGCACGGCTGGCTGATCCGCGACCGTCAGCGCGAGCCCTGCTTCAAGGCCTTTCGCTTGAACCACTGGTTGGGTTTCGCTGTCTTTGCGGGCGTGGCCTTGTCTTACGGGCCGATTTTCCAGGGCTGAAGAACGGCCGTTGTCAGACGAAAAAAAGCCCGCTGTCAGCGGGCTTTTTTCATCGCGCTGAAGTCTCAGGCGGCGGGTTTAGCGGCCTTGGCTTTTTTGGCTTTCTTGGCTTTTTTAGCTTTCTTGGCTTTGGCTGGTGCTGCTTTGTCTGCCGGGGCAGCAGCGGGCGCAGCAGCAGGTGCGGCTGGCGCAACGGCCGGTGCCTGGGCAAGAGCGGGTGTGGAAGTTACGGCCAAGGGCAGGACCAGAGCGGCCGCGGTAGCGAAGAGGCTGAGAATTTTTTTCATATATTTTTCAGAGGGGGAAAGAGGTAATGGATGCTTGGCTACTGTAACCGAATGCTTTCAGGCCGCGCCGAACTCGTCGCCCAGCTCGGCAGCGCGCTGCCGGGCCGCCAGCATGGCCGCCTTGAACTGCGGTTTGACACCGCTGGCCTGCATGGCGGTGAGGGCTGCATAAGTGGTTCCGCCCTTGGAGGTGACACGCTCGCGCAGCGTTGCCAGCGGCTCGCCGGAGGCTTGTGCCAGCGCCGATGCGCCGACAAAGGTGGCCAGTGCCAGCTGCCGAGCCTGGGCTGCGTCCAGCCCCATCTCGACACCGGCTTCGACCATGGCTTCCATGAAATAAAACACATAGGCCGGGCCTGAACCCGAAAGGGCCGTGACCGCGTCAAGTTGCTCTTCCTGCGCCAGCCACAGGTGATCGCCCGTGGTTTGCACCACGGCTTCGATGATCAAACGGTCTGCTGCCGTGACGGCCGGTCGCGCCAGCAGCGCGGTGATGCCCAGGCCTATCAGTGCGGGTGTGTTGGGCATGGCCCGCACCACGCGCTCGCTGCCCAGCCAGCGCGCAATGCTGTCTGAGCGGATGCCGGCCGCCACGCTCAGGTGCAGCGCACCTGGCGTGTGCGAGCGCACCTCGGCAGCGGCCTGACTGAAGACCTGGGGCTTGACTGCCCACACCACCAGGGCGGCGCTGCCCAGGCTGGCATGTGCGCCGGCCATCACGCGCACGCCGAATTGGGACAGCAGTTTGGCGGCCTGGTCTGCAAAGGGTTCAACCACCTGAATCTGCCCTGGCGCCAGGCCGCGTTTGATCAAGCCGCCAATGATGGCGCTGGCCATGTTGCCGCCGCCGATGAAGGCAATCTGGAGGGCGCTGATGTCGTGGCTGGGCTGGCTCATGGTGTCCTTTGGTGTCGCAGGGGCAGGTTCAAATTGTCGCCGACACGTTCAAGTCAGTACGGTTTGGCGCACCGCATGCTCCCACTTGGCCATCAGACTGCCTGCCTGGTCCCGGCTCATGGCCGGTAAAAAACTGCGTTCGGCGCGCCACATGGCAGAGAGCTCACTGGTGCTCTTGTACAAACCACTGGAGAGACCAGCCAGGTAGGCGGCGCCCAGCGCTGTGGTTTCTGTCACGGCCGGCCGCACCACCGCAATCCCCAGCAGATCGGCCTGGAACTGCATCAGCAAATCATTGACGCAGGCGCCGCCGTCAACCCGCAACTCAGTCACAGGCGCTGCACCGGCCGCTACGGCGTCGCGACTCATGGCCAGCAAGAGAGCCGCACTTTGGTAGGCAATGCTTTCAAGCGCTGCGCGCGCGATGTGGGCCAGCGTGCTGCCGCGCGACAGGCCGGTGATGCTGCCGCGGGCATCGGGTTGCCAGTAGGGCGCCCCCAGACCCGTGAAGGCCGGCACCAACATCACGCCGCCGGCATCGGGCACGCTTTGCGCCAGCGCCTCTACCTCGCTGCTGCTGCGTATGGCACCCAGCCCGTCGCGCAGCCACTGCACCACCGCGCCACCTACAAACACGCTGCCTTCCAGGGCAAATTGCGGCTTACCGCAGGTCTGCGCCGCGCTGGTGGTCAGCAGACCGTTATGCGAGGTCTGGAACGTGCTGCCCGTGTGCATCAACATGAAGCAGCCGGTGCCGTAAGTGTTCTTTGCCATGCCGTCTGAAAAACAGGCCTGGCCGAAAAGCGCACTTTGCTGGTCGCCCGCCACGCCGCCAATCGGCACGGCCGAACCAAGCAATTCGGGCACGGTGTGGCCGAACTGCGCGCTCGAAGGCTGCACGGCGGGCATCAGGCTGGCCGGAATGTCCAGCAGCGCCATCAACTCGGCGTCCCAGGTGTTGCTGTGCACGTTAAAGAGCATGGTGCGCGAGGCATTACTCACATCGGTGGCGTGAACGGCGCCGCCCGTGAGCTGCCACATCAACCAGCTGTCGATGGTGCCAAAAGCCAATTCGCCCCGCTCGGCTTGCTGCCTGGCCCCGGGCACGTTATCAAGCAGCCACTTGAGTTTGCTGCCTGAAAAATAGGCGTCGATCAGCAAGCCGGTTTTTTGCTGAATCAAAGCCGCCCGGCCGTCAGCGCGCAAGGCTGCGCAAGTGTTTTCCGCGCGCCGGTCTTGCCAGACGATGGCGTGGTGCACCGGCAGGCCGGTGCGGCGGTTCCACAGCACCGTGGTCTCGCGCTGGTTGGTGATGCCGATGGCGTGGATGTCGCGTGCCTGCAGACCGGCTTTGGCGAGAGCTTGGCGGGCCATCGCGAGTTGGTCCCGCCAGATAACCATCGGGTCGTGCTCGACCCAGCCGGGCTGCGGAAAAATCTGCGGCAGCTCCTGCTGCGCCATGGCCACGATGCGGCCCTGGACATCAAACACGATGCTGCGCGAGCTGGAAGTGCCTTGGTCGAGTGCGAGCAGGTAAGTCATGGCAATGGCGGTTTAAAAAAGTGTCAGCTTAGCGTGAAATTCACCGGCGCTAAGCAAGGCGGCCTGCGCGTGGAAAATAGGGGCATGACCCTCGCGCCTCCCCCAACTTTGCCGTTCACCCTGCCGCTGACCTGCCGGCGGGCTGATTTACTGGCGCGTTTGGCTGAACCTCACACCTATGACCTGGCGGTGATCGGTGGCGGCGCCACCGGTCTGGGTGTGGCACTGGAGGCTGCTGCGCAGGGACACTCGGTGGTCTTGCTGGAGTCTCACGACTTTGCCAAAGGCACATCCTCACGCGCTACGAAGCTGGTGCACGGCGGCGTGCGCTACCTGGCCCAAGGAAATTTGTCGCTGGTGCGCGAAGCGCTGCACGAGCGGGCGGTGCTGCTGAAAAACGCGCCGCACATCGCCCGGCCCCTGGCGTTTGTCATGCCTTCCTATCAATTTTGGGAAGCGCCTTTTTATGGCTTGGGTTTGAAGATGTACGACCTGCTGGCCGGTGCTGCCGGCTTGGGGCGTACAGAGTTTTTAAGCCGTGCGCAAACACTTGACTTGTCACCCGGCGCTCAGCCCCTTGGCCTCAAGGGCGGCGTCAAATACTGGGACGGCCAGTTTGACGATGCGCGGCTGGCGCTGGCGCTGGCCAGAACGGCGGCGCTCAAGGGCGCGCTCCTGGTTAACTACTGCCCGGTCACGGGCTTGATTCACGAGGGCGGGCAACTGGCGGGGCTGCATGCGCGCGACCAGGAAAGCGGACGCACTTTCGAGATCCGGGCGCGCTGCATCGTCAATGCAGCAGGTGTCTGGGTGGACCAGTTGCGCCAACTCGACGCTCAGGCGGCCGGCTCGACGGCTACGCCCATGGTGGCGCCCAGCCAGGGGGTGCATCTGGTGGTGGACCAGTGCTTCTGGCCCGGCGAAAACGCCTTGCTGGTGCCCAAAACGCGAGACGGGCGGGTGTTGTTTGCCGTGCCCTGGCTGGGCAAGCTTATTTTGGGCACCACCGACACGCCGCGCGAGGACCTGGCCCGCGAACCGCAAGCCTTCAAGCAAGAGGTCGACTTTATATTGCGCGAATCAGCGCGCTATCTGCGCCGTGCCCCGCAGGCCGCTGACGTGCGCAGTGTGTGGGTCGGTCTTCGTCCTCTGGTGCGTCCGCTGCAATCGGGCGACGGCAGTACGCAGGGCCTGTCGCGGGAGCACACCGTTCTGGTCAGCCAGAGCGGCCTGGTCACAGTGACGGGCGGCAAATGGACAACCTACCGCGCGATGGCAGCGGATGTGCTGGCGCATTGCCAGCAAGCCGGACGGTTGCCGGCCGGCGCGCCATCTCCGACGGCCAGCCTGCCATTGGTCGGCGCGCAGGCCGGCGCGCACAGCCTGACCCAAGCCCCCGGTTTGCACAGCTACGGCAGCGAAGCCGCGTACGTGCAAAGTCTGCCCGGTGCAGATCGCTGGCTGTGCCCGGGCCTGTCGCTGGCCATGGTCCGGTTTGCCGCACGCCATGAATATGCCCGCACGGTCGAGGACGTGCTGGCCAGGCGTTCCCGCCTGCTCTTTCTGGATGCCCGCCTGGCCGAATCCCTGGCGGACGACGTTGCTGGCGTTTTGCAGGAAGAAACGGGCGCAGACCCGGGTCTTGCGGAGTTTCTGGCAATCAGCCGTCAATACCAGTCGCTGACCGACTGAGGGCAGCTGCCGCGAAAACGGGCGCCCAATGTTGCAAAAATGAAACACAAGGCCGCAATGGCGGGATACCCCTGACTTTTTGAAGTCGGCGGCAACCGCGCCTTTTCTTGCGGCATAGGAAATTTTTTTAGCCGGTCGTTGACGCAGGCTGAAAATGGGGTCATAATCGAGGGCTTCGCTTCAAAAAAGCGTGGACTTCTGCCCAGCGGAAGCAATGCAAGTGGTTTGTATTGTGGACGACGGGCCCAAGACTGACTGGCTGAAGGCTGAGCTCAATTTAATTTGGGCACGCTTGAAACCGGTGCAAGTTGGGACTAATTTAAATGATTCAAACGCAATCCAAACTCGATGTTGCTGACAACACGGGTGCCAAATCCGTGATGTGCATCAAAGTGCTGGGCGGCTCCAAGCGCCGCTATGCCAGCGTTGGTGACGTCATCAAGGTGAGCATCAAAGAAGCCGCTCCACGTGGCCGCGTCAAAAAAGGCGAGGTTTACAGTGCCGTGGTCGTTCGCACCGCCAAGGGCATTCGCCGTGGCGATGGCTCGCTCGTCAAATTCGATGGCAACGCAGCAGTGTTGCTCAACGCCAAGCTGGAGCCTATCGGCACCCGCATCTTCGGACCAGTGACGCGCGAGCTGCGTACTGAAAAGTTCATGAAGATCGTGTCCCTGGCCCCTGAAGTTCTATAAGGACGCGCCATGAACAAGATTCGCAAAGGCGACCAAGTCATCGTGATCGCAGGTCGCGACAAGGGTAAGCGCGGTGCTGTTGCACAACGCAAAGATGAAAGCTACCTGATGGTGGACGGGATCAACATGGTGAAAAAACACGCCAAGCCCAACCCGCTCAAAGGTATTGCCGGTGGCATTGTTGAGAAAAACATGCCGATTCACCAGTCCAATGTGGCTATTTTCAATGCCGCCACGGGCAAGGCGGATCGCGTTGGTATCAAGTTGTTGGCTGACGGCAAAAAAATGCGCGTCTTCAAGTCCAGCGGCGAAGAAATTAAGGCTGCATAAACATGCCACGCTTGCAAGATCAATTCCGCGAAAAAATCGCACCTGCGCTGATTGAAAAATTCGGCTACACGACACCGATGCAGGTTCCCCGCATCACCAAGATCACACTCAACATGGGCGTGAGTGAGGCGGTTGCCGACAAGAAAGTCATGGACAACGCCGTCGGCGACATGACCAAGATCGCTGGCCAAAAGCCTGTGGTCACCAAGGCCAAGAAAGCCATCGCCGGTTTCAAAATCCGCGAAGACTTGCCTATCGGCTGCATGGTCACACTGCGCGGCGTCAAGATGTATGAATTCCTCGATCGTTTCGTCACCGTGGCCCTGCCCCGCGTGCGCGACTTCCGTGGTATTTCCGGTAGGGCCTTTGACGGCCGCGGAAACTACAACATCGGCGTGAAAGAGCAAATCATTTTCCCTGAGATTGAGTACGACAAGGTAGATGCCTTGCGCGGTCTCAACATCAGCATCACCACGACGGCCAAGACCGATGAAGAGTGCAAGGCACTTCTCACCGCCTTCCGTTTTCCGTTCAAGAACTGAAGGCGCAAGAGATGGCAAAACAAGCTCTACTGCAACGTGAACTCAAGCGCGAAAAACTCGCGGCCAAGTTCGCCAAGAAATACGCAGAACTCAAAGCAACGTCCAACGACTTCAAGCGTACCGATGACGAGCGCGCGTTGGCTCGCCTCGAACTGCAAAAGTTGCCCCGCAATGCCAACCCGACTCGCCAGCGCAACCGCTGCTCGATCACGGGTCGCCCGCGCGGTACGTTCCGTCAATTCGGCCTGGCTCGCGCCAAGATCCGTGAACTGGCTTTTGCAGGTGATATCCCCGGTATCACCAAAGCAAGCTGGTAAGCACTAGGAGAACCACAAATGAGCATGAGTGATCCTATCGCCGACATGTTGACGCGCATCCGCAACGCACAAATGGTTGAAAAAGCCGTTGTGCAGGTGCCGTCTTCCAAAGTCAAAGTCGCCATCGCGCAGGTCCTGAAAGACGAGGGCTACATTGACGGCTTCTCCGTCAAGGCCAACGACGGCAAACCCCAACTTGAAATTGCCCTGAAGTACTACGCAGGCCGTCCCGTGATTGAGCGCATTGAGCGCGTCAGCCGCCCCGGCCTTCGTGTTTACAAAGGCCACGGTGCCATTCCTCAAGTCATGAACGGCTTGGGCGTGGCGATCGTCACCACCCCCCAGGGCGTGATGACTGACCGTAAAGCGCGCGCAACCGGCATCGGTGGCGAAGTTCTTTGCTACGTGGCTTAACGGACATTAGGAGTAACTGAAATGTCTCGTGTAGCAAAAATGCCAGTCATCGTCCCAGCGGGCGTTGACGTTGTCTTCAAGGAAGACCACATCAATGTCAAGGGCGCCCTGGGCACCTTGGCGCAAGCTCAAAACGTCTTGGTGACCATCACCAATGAAGCCGGCAAGCTGAACTTTGCTCCGGCCAATGACTCACGCGAAGCCAATGCCATGAGCGGCACCATGCGCCAGCTTGTGAACAACATGGTCACCGGTGTTACCAAGGGCTTTGAGAAAAAGCTCAACCTGGTTGGCGTGGGTTTCAAGGCTCAAGCGCAAGGCGCCAAGCTGAACCTGACGGTGGGCTACTCCCACCCTGTCGTTCTGGACATGCCGGCTGGCATTAAAGTCGAAACCCCCACCCCGACGGAAGTTGTGATCAAAGGTTCTGACCGCCAGCGCGTTGGACAGATCGCCGCTGAAGTCCGTGCGATTCGCCCTCCCGAGCCTTACAAGGGCAAGGGCATCCGTTATTCGGATGAGAAGATCACGATCAAAGAAACCAAGAAGAAATAAGGAGCTGCATCATGTTGACCAAAAAAGAGCAGCGCCTTCGTCGTTCACG
>JBIKHX010000123.1:0-6325 GCA_044361945.1 Polaromonas sp.
CGGTGGACGAAAAGCAGTTGCGCGAGCTGCACATCCGTCTGCGCAACCCGCTGCCGGCCTGAACGGCTGTATTCGGCGCCAGCGCAGCCAAAGCCGCTATGAAAGCTGCCAAGCTGCCGGTCTCGGTTCTGGTGGTCATTTACACACCGGCGCGTGAAGTGCTGCTGATCCGGCGTGCCGACCATGCGGAGTTCTGGCAGAGTGTCACCGGATCCATGGAGGCCTGCGACACCGACCTGCGGCAAACGGCCGCCCGCGAGGCGCAGGAAGAAACCGGCCTGAGCGTTCAGCCTGCGGACCTACAGGACTGGGGTATTGCCAATGTCTATGAAATTTACCCCGCCTGGCGCCACCGTTATGCCCCCGGTGTGACGCACAACACGGAGCATGTGTTCGGCTTGTGCGTGCCCAGCGCGCTGCCTGTCAGATTGAACCCGCTGGAGCACACCGCCTGGCAATGGCTTCAATGGCGGGCGGCTGCTGACCTTTGCTATTCAGCCTCGAACGCCGAAGCCATCTTGCACTTGCCTGAGTTTTTAAGCCCGCGTTCCTGACAATCCGTGCTGCTGTGCCGGCTGGCTTGGCGCAGACTGGAATTTGTGTCACCCTACGCACATGCCCGCTTCCGCCGTATTGATCAGATCGCGCCCGCCCTTGCTGCTGCAAGGCGGTGCAGATTACTTTCCCGCACTGATCGCGGCTGTGGACAGCGCCGAGTATTGGGTCCAGCTGGAAACTTATATTTTTGATTTCCATGGCGCAGGCGCACAAGTAGCGCAAGCCTTGATCCGGGCAGCCCGCCGCGGTGTAACGGTGCAAGTGCTGGTAGACGGCATCGGCACCGCTGCGCTGCAGCCCGAATGGCAGGCGCAGTTCACAGCAGCCGGCCTGCATTGGCAGGTCTATTCGCCTTTGACGCGCAGCTGGCTTGGCCTGAGCCTTTTGTGGCCCGAACAATGGCGCCGCTTGCACCGTAAATTGTGCGTCGTGGACCGCCGTCAGGTTTTTTGTGGCGGCATCAATGTTCTCGATGATTTTTACGATCCGCATTACGGTCAATTGAGCGCACCCCGTTTGGATTTTGCAGTCTCACTTGAAGGCCCGGTGGCTGAGGCTGCTTCTGAAGCCGTGGCCCTGCTGTGGTGGCGTGTGCAAGCCGGCTACAGTGCGCGTCACCATCATTTGGCGCAGGCTTGGGAGGCTTTCAAAGCTGCCGGTTATGGCGGACGCATCAGCGCAGCACATCTGGCACGCAGCCGTGCAGCGGCCATGGTGGGTCGGCCGCAGCAGGCCGGCCGCAGCCAAAGTTTGCCGGCAGCGCGCGCCGGCCTGTTGCTGCGCGACAACTTGCGCCATCGCAACACCATCGAGCGGGCCTACCGCAAAGCCATCGGGCAGGCGCGTCATGACATCGTGATTGCCAACGCCTACTTTTTGCCTGGCGGGCGCCTGCGCCGCGCGCTCATCAAGGCGGCAAGGCGCGGCGTCAAAGTCACGCTCTTGCTGCAAGGCAAGTACGAGTACTTCATGCAATACCATGCGGCTCGACCGGTCTACGGCGCCCTGCTGGAGGCTGGCGTTGAAATCCATGAGTACGCGGCAGGTTTCCTGCACGCCAAAGTCGCGGTGGTCGATGGGCGCTGGGCCACTGTGGGCTCTTCCAACCTGGACCCTTTGAGTCTTTTGCTTGCCCGGGAAGCCAACATGGTGATGGACGACCACAGCTTTGCGCAAGCGCTGCGCCAGCGCTTAGAGGGCGCCATGCAGGGCGGCAGGCGCCTGCAAAGTGAGCAATACAGCCGGCGTCCGTGGTTCGAGCGTTTGCTGGATCTGGCCGCTTATGCTTTGATGCGCCTGGCGCTACTGGTGACGCGTCAACGCTACTGAGCGAGAGAGTTGACAGACTGGTAACATCAGTCATGGTCATGAAATCAAGCCTCCCCGCAACCAGCGCTGCCCCTGCTTTAGACGATGAAGGAACCCCTGTTTCGGTCAAGATCAGGGAGCGCCTGGTGCAGTCACGCAAGCGCTTTCATGCGAACGACAATATCGCGCCCTTCATTGAGCCGGGCGAGCTGGAAAAGCTGCTCGACGAAGTCGAGCTCAAGATGCAAGGTGTGCTCGACAGTCTGGTGATCGACACCGAAAAAGACCACAACACTAACAACACGGCACGCCGGATCGCCAAGATGTACCTCAATGAGGTTTTCAAGGGCCGCTACGTGGCGGCGCCGCCCATCACCGAATTCCCAAACGCTGAGCACCTCAACGAGTTGATGATCGTGGGTCCGATCACGGTGCGCAGCGCCTGCTCACATCATTTTTGTCCGGTCATCGGCCAGGTCTGGATTGGCGTCATGCCCAACGAGCACACCAACGTGATCGGTCTGTCCAAATACGCGCGACTGGCCGAGTGGGTCATGGGTCGCCCGCAGATCCAGGAAGAAGCGGTGGTGCAACTGGCTGATTTGATTCAGTCCAAGACGCAACCCGACGGGCTGGCCATTGTGATGGAAGCTTCGCACTTCTGCATGGGTTGGCGCGGCGTCAAGGACCTCGACAGCAAGATGATCAATTCAGTCATGCGCGGCGTGTTTTTGAAAGACCCGAATCTGCGCCGTGAATTTCTCGCACTCATTCCCAAAAAAATCTAAGGCCCAAGTTGCCAGCAAGTGTCGAAGCAGCTGCGCTTCGACCGAGGGGCACAGGCAGCGCTTTGTACCTTTTATCTTCTAAGGATTTTCATCATGTTGGTCAGACTTCTTTATGCCAGTCGCGCTGTTGAGCCGCACAACACAGAAGCCACGGACGCCATACTGGCGCAGTCGCGAACCCATAACCCGGCCTCTGGCATCACCGGTATCCTTTGTTACGGCGGCGGTATTTTTCTGCAAGCTCTGGAGGGCGGGCGCAGCGCCGTCAACGAACTTTACGGCCACATACAGCGTGATACTCGGCACAAGGATGTGGTGTTGCTGAGTTACGAAGAAATCAGCGAGCGTAATTTTGGCAGCTGGACCATGGGCCTGGTCAATATCGCCAAACTCAACACCTCCATCTTGCTTAAATACTCTGAGCGCCCTGAATTTGACCCCTATTCGGTCTCCGGCAACGTCTCCATGGCTTTGCTACAGGAGTTGATGGCGACGGCCTCTATCGTCGGGCGTTCGTGAAGCTTTGGACACCCTGATCGCCGGCTGCGATTTCTCCAGCAGCCCCAGTCGCCGCAAAGCTATTGTTGTGGCCACCGGCACCTTGCAGCAAACACGGGTGCAACTGACGCAGCTCGAGTCACTAGAGTCACTGGATGATTTTTCTGCCTGGCTGCGCCAGGACCGTGCCTGGATCTGCGCATTTGACTTTCCCTTCGGTCTGCCACGCGAGCTGGTGCACACGCTGGGCTGGCCGCTAGAGTGGCAAGCCTGCATGGCGCACTACGCCAGTTTGAGCCGGGCGCAGGTTCGCGACACCTTCGCCGCGTTTTGCAATGCGCGCCCGGCCGGCCGGAAATTTGCCCACCGCGTGACCGATGTGCCCGCCGGCTCCAGCAGCTCGATGAAATGGGTCAATCCGCCGGTCGCTTACATGCTGCACGCCGGCGTGCCCAGGCTGATCGATGCAGGTGTGTCGCTGCCGGGCCTGGGCCATTCGTCGACCGATCCGTCCCGCATCGCCCTGGAAGGCTACCCCGGTCTGTTGGCGCGTGAATTGCTGGGCCCGTCGCCGCGCAGTTATAAAAACGATGCCAAGGCGTTGCAAACGCCCGAGCGACTGATCGCACGCAAAGACATGCTGACTGCGCTCGAACACGGCCAGACGCGGCTGGGTCTGCGGCTCAAACTCACGCACGCGCAGCGTGAGCGCTTGATTGATGACGCCACGGGCGACTCGCTGGATGCCGTGCTGTGCCTGATGCAGGCAGCCTGGGCCCAACAGCAGCATGCCGCAGGGCATCCACGCTATGGACTGCCGGCGGTGGTCGATCCGCTCGAGGGCTGGATCATCACCGCCTGAGTTGCCCAAAGCGCAAAATACATCTTGAATAAAAAGGAATCAGGATGGCGTGGGGACAATGGTTGGCAATCGGTGTGTTGCGCAAAGCCTTCCGCTTGCGGCAGTTGGTGGCCCTGTGCTTTATGCGCAAGGAACCGGTCGCACCGCGGGTGCCCAAGCTGCAGGCTATAGCCTTGTTGAGCGCCGGGCTGCTTGTACTTGTGCACGGCGCAGTGTTGGCGGCTGAGTTGAGTTTGCCGGGGCAGGCACTGCCGCCCTGGACAGGCGTGGTCACCCACGTGGTAGATGGCGATACGGTGTATGTGCGGCCCTTGGCTGGTGGTGCCCCGCGCAGCCTGCGCCTGCTGGGCATGGATGCGCCTGAGATTTGCCAGGAAGGCGGCGTGGCGGCGCGCGATGCCTTGAATGAGCGTGTTTTTCAAAGGCAAGTTCAGGTGCAGGTGCAAGGCAGCGATGACTACGGCCGCGATCTCGTCAGGATTTACCTGGCCAGTGAAGACGTGGGGCAGTGGATGGTTCAGCGGGGTCACGCCTGGTCTTACCGGTTCAGGCAGGACGCAGGTCCTTATGCCGAGTCAGAGCGGCATGCCCAGATTTTGCGACGTGGTATTTACGCCGGCTTGCCACCCGAAAACCCCAGGGACTTCAGGCGCCGCCACGGCCCTTGCACGCGTTAGCGCCGCAAATTTTCAAAGTCCGTATACGCAGTTAGTGGACGCCGGGCCGTGTGCCACAGACTTTGCAGCCGGGAGCGCGCCGGGTGCCTATTTCGCTCCAGCGCATGTGCAACGCGTCCAGCATCAAGAGCCGGCCGGCCAATGACTCGCCGGCACCGCAGAGCAACTTGAGCGCCTCTGCAGCCTGCATGCTGCCAATGATGCCCACCAGCGGGGCAAACACACCCATGGTGGCGCACTGGGTTTCTTCGGGGGCCTCTTCCTCAGGAAACAGGCAGGCATAGCAAGGGGCCAGGTGCTGGCGCGTGTCAAACACCGACACCTGCCCATCCATGCGCAGTGCCGCACCCGAGACCAGCGGCTTGCCATGTTGCACACAGGCCTTGTTGATGGCGTGGCGGGTTTGAAAATTGTCGGTGCAGTCGAGCACCACGTCGGCCGCCTGCACCCAGGCGTGCAGCGCCTGGCCTTCAGCTCTGGCAGTGACGGCCGTGACAGCAACGTCCGGGTTGATCTGGCCAATCGCCGTGGCGATCGAGTCGGCTTTGAAAGTGCCCACGCGAGCCAGGGTGTGAGCGATTTGCCGTTGCAAATTGGTGGTATCAACGCGGTCATGGTCTACCACCGTGATACGGCCGACACCGGCGCTACCCAGGTACAAAGCAGCCGGAGAGCCCAGGCCGCCGGCTCCGATGACCAGGGCATTGGCGGCCAGCAGGCGTGCCTGGCCTTCGACCCCGATCTCTTCGAGCAGGATATGCCGCGAGTAACGCAGCAACTGGGAATCGTTCATGGCAGGCTCAAGGTTGCAGGCTTGGCCGGTGTTGCGCTCAGTTTTCTTTTTTCTCGGCCTTGCGCTCGACCATGGTTTTGCTGGTCACAACAGGTCGACCCTTGAGCTGGTTGAGCGCCTGCATCAGCGGAAAGTCCTTGTCGCTGCCGAACTCGGGCGGACGGCGTTGCTCAGGGGGTTTGCGTGACTCTTCTTCAAGTCGCTTCATGGCTTCTTCGCGGGCCTTTTCACGGGCCGGGTCTTTCACGTCAGCGCCCTGACCGCTGTTGAGGTGTTTTTCCAGGTCGGCTTCACGCGTGCGCAAGGCAGCGAAGGGGCTGCCTTCCAGGGTTTCATCGACCATCATGTCCGGAATAATGCCCTTGGCTTGGATGGATTTACCGCTGGGCGTGTAATAACGCGCCGTGGTGAGTTTCAGTCCGGTGTCCGGTCCCAGCGGGCGCACCGTCTGCACCGAGCCTTTGCCGAAGGTTTGGTTGCCCATGATGGTGGCACGCTTGTGATCTTGCAGTGCGCCGGCCACGATTTCGCTGGCTGAGGCCGAGCCTTCGTTGACCAGCACCACCAGCGGCACGTTTTTCAGCGCAGCGGGCAGGCGTTTGAGCGGATCGGTTCCGCGGCGGGCATAAAACTCCGGCGATGCTTTGTAGGTGAATTTACTTTCTGCTAACTGGCCGTTGGTGGACACCACGGTCACGTTCTCAGGTAAAAAAGCCGCCGACACGGCAACCGCGGCATCGAGCAGGCCACCCGGGTCGTTGCGCAGGTCCAGCACCAAGCCTTTGAGCTTGGGCTCTTGCTTGTAAATTTGCTCGAGCTTGGTCACGAAATCTTCGACCGT
>JBIKHX010000077.1:0-7982 GCA_044361945.1 Polaromonas sp.
GCTGCCATGCAGGGCCACAAAACGGTCACGCCGGAACACCTGAAAACCATTGCACCGCTGGCTTTGCGCCATCGCCTCAGGCGCAATCCGCTGGACGACACGGATTCCGGCGAGCGCGTGCAACGGTGTCTGCAAGACATACTGGCTGTCTGAGCTGTCATGCCTGAAGACATGCAAGGACTTGAGACCTGGAACGACGCGCTCACGTCCTTGCAACTGCTGCAAATTGACCCCAGCGGATTTGGCGGCATCTGGTTGCGTGCACCCTTCGGGCCGGTGCGTGAGCGTTGGCTGCGCCATCTGCTGGCTGCCGGTCTGAACACCGTCAAAGTGCCGGGCAGTGTCGACATGGAGCGTTTGCTCGGCGGCATTGATTTGTCGCTGACGCTGCAAACCGGCAGCTTGCACATGCAATCAGGTTTGCTTCAACACGCCGATCAGGGAGTGGTCTGCATCAGCATGGCCGAACGCTTTCCGGCCGCCCTGATGGCGCCCATGACACAGGCCATGGACACGCAATCCTTGCCGCCGCTTCGGATGTCTGACGGCTCTGAATCGGCGCCCCGCACGCAGTTCGGTGTGGTGGCATTGGACGAGTCCATGGACGATGAGCCGCCCATAGGCAAATCGCTGCAAGAACGCCTGGGATTGTGGTTTGACCTTCAAGCGCTGGCGCCTTCGGATGTGCCTGAGCTGGAGTTCAGCCAGCTTAGCCAAGGCAATGCATCAGACCAGGCCTTGGACATTCGCATCCCAGCAGAAAAATTGCTTCAAGCACGCCAGTTACTACCCCAAATTCAATGGTCCGATGACCAAGCCCTGGCCGTCTGTGCGACCGCACTGGGACTGGGCATTGATTCATTGCGCACGCCGACTCTGGCACTGCGTGTGGCCTGCTGCCACGCCGCTTTGAACATGCGAAGCGATGTGTCTGACGAAGATCTGGAGTTTGCAGCGCGCCGCGTTTTAGCGCCGCGCGCGACACGCTGGCCCGCGCCGGCAGAGCAGCAGTCTGCGCCAGATCCTGACACTGCGCCTGAAAGTCCACCTGATACTGAGCAGGACACTGCGCCTGATCAGGATCCGGCGCCGGACCCTTCACCGGAAGCAGCACAAGAGCCGCCCGATCAGCAGGCCCAGCAAGATCCGCCGCCGGCAGATCAAGCGAGCCAGGATGAGCCCCCAACAGACAGCCCATCGGCCGAAGATTTGCAGGAAATGATGATTGCGTCTGCCCTGGCCAGTTTGCCGCCCAATATCCTGGACAGCTTGTTAACCAAAACCGGCAGCAGCCAAGGCAACTCCTCCGGGCGCAGCGGCCAATTTCGCTCCGGCATGCAGCGCGGCAGGCCCTTGCCGCCCCGCCCTGGAAGACCCGCAGGCCATGCGCGACTGCATGTGCTGGCCACCTTGCGTGCTGCCGCGCCCAAACAACGCTTGAGAAGCGCTACCGGCCAAGGCCGCGTGGCCATCCGGTCTGAAGATTTTCATGTACACCGCTACCAGCAAAACAGTTCGAGCTGCATGATCCTGGCCTTGGACGCGTCGGGTTCTGCCGCACTTCAAAGGCTGGCTGAAGCCAAGGGCGCTGTGGAGCTACTGCTGCAACAATCCTATGCACGCCGCGACAGTGTCTGCATCGTTGCCTTCAGAGGCGCCAAAGCCCAGCTGCTTTTGCCGATGACGCGCTCGCTGGTTCGTGCCAAGCGCGCCATGACCGGGCTCCCCGGTGGCGGCGGAACGCCCCTGGCCCTGGCCTTGAAAATGGCTTGTGAGCAATCGATACAGCTGCAAAGACAAGGCATCACACCCATTTTGGTGGTGCTCAGCGATGGCAGAGCCAACGTCACATTGCAAGGCCTGGGCGGACGTGTGCAGGCCCAAGCCGATGCCTTGCAATGGGTCCAGCAATGGCGCCAAACCGGCCACCGTTCCTTGTGGATAGACACCTCGATCCAGCCGGACCTTCAAGTGCAAAACCTGGCCAACGCCATGGGTGCCAGTTACATGCCCATGCCGCAGGTCCAAGCCCAGCGCATGGCCACCGCCATGGACAATTTGCGCAAGCAGTCAGCCTGAGATGTTTGACAGTCTTTACCCCACCATGCAATGGGCCGCGCATCGCCACGATTGGCCGCACGCAAGCCACAGCCGCTTCATCCATGCGGGGGGTATTCAATGGCATGTTCAGGTCTGCGGCCAGGGGCCTTGCCTCTTGCTTTTGCACGGCACCGGTTCCGGCAGCTTCAGCTGGCGTGGCCTGCTGCCTTTGCTCAGCCCTTATTTTCAAGTCATCGCACCTGATTTGCCGGGCCATGCATTCACCAGCCGGGGAGCGAAAGACAGCCTGTCTTTGCACGGCATGGCTGAGGGCTTGCGCGCCCTGCTGCTGCAAATGAACCTGACGCCGGCCGTCATTGCCGGCCACTCGGCCGGCGCCGCCATCGCAGCGCACATGGTCTTGCAGCAAGCTAGCCTGGCCCAAGCGCATGTGATTGGCTTGAACCCGGCCTGGCTGCAGATTCCCGGCATGCCCTCATGGATTTTTGGACCGGCGGCCAAATTGGCCGCCATCAACCCGATTTCAGCCTGGGCAACCGCCAAGCTGGCCGGCCAGCCGTCGTTGATTGCCAAGTCCATTGCCCAAACCGGCTCCAAGCTGGATGAGCAAGGCACAGCGCTGTACAAAACGGTGTTCAGCCATTCCGGTCATGTGCACAGCGTACTGGGCATGATGGCGGCCTGGAACCTGTCTGAACTCGCGAGCAGGCTGCCACACATCAACAACAAAGTTTCTATCTTGGTGGGCTCTGAGGACCGTACCGTGCCGCCGGAACTGGCTCAAAAGGCTTGCCAGATGTTGCCGCAGGCTCAGCTGTATCTACAGCCGGGCTTGGGTCACCTGGCGCATGAAGAAGACCCGCAGAGCACCGCGGCGCTGCTCAAGAAAGTTTGGGGTCTGACTTAGACGCGAAACGCTTGAGCAATGCAACAACCTCGGTCGGGCTGTTGGAAATGGCGTCTGCCCCAAAAATTTCCGGCTGTAAATCAATCAGCATGAAAATAGGGCCGCCTAAGAGCACTTTGGCATGGGGGTTGCCGGAGCTTTTCTTGAGCCGGGTAATCAGCTCAGGCAACTTCAACAACTGAGACTCGATGGCAACCGAAATGCCGATGACGTCGAACCATTCATTGGCAGCTGCTCGCACCAACTCTTGCTCGGTCGAGGAAATTTCAATGACGACAGTGGCACCTTCCCGTCTGAACAAGTCAGCGACGATGGTGGCACCCAAAAAGTGCATGGAGCCAGGCGCGCAGCAGAGCATCACATGAGCCTGCTGACCCTCTGCTTGCGGTCCATCCCTGAATTCATAGCCCAGGCGGTAGGTGACCTGGTGCATCAAAGCCAGGCCACAAGTGACCTCCGTGAAGCTGCACAGGTCCTTGTCCCACAGCGCGCCCAAGTGTCTGGCAGCGGGTGTGATCAACTCCAGGAAAATGCGTTCGTGCACGACCCCCTGGTCAACCAGGGCGTCCACAATTTTGTTGACCTTGAGGGAATCACCCTCCCGGCAGGCATTGGTGAACTCGTTGAACTCCGGGAAGGGCTCAGGGTTAGTTTCTGAAATTTCCTGGGCCGACAAGCGGGCGCTGTAATTTTGAGAGCTCAACAGCCTGGGGATGAGCTGCTCCTCAACGACTTTTTGCAACGAGTCTTTGCACTCATCGTTGGCAGACCACGAGTGATCTAAACGTTTTGCCGAACCAAGTGAGCCAGAGAACTGAGGCATCAAATACCTTGCGGGTAACTAGCGTACCAACCGGTTAGGGGGTGATCGGGGCATTCTTGCCAGCAAAATAGCATGCCGATCCGCTAGTCATGCATGGTTTATAAATAGTTTTTACAGAGTTTTCAACGCTCCAAAACCCTTGCCTTTGAAAGGAATAGGCAACTTTAAGGGTATTTATTGCTGTAATTCACCAAAAAAATTGAACTTAAGCATGTGAATATTTTTAAGTTCTAGCGAATCCCAGTAAATGTGCCGTGTCTTTCAGGAAGATCCTCAGATGCGCCATCGGGTCGCGTCGGGTCAGTTCTTTGTTCATGTATGACTCAAAGGTCAGTCTTTGGACATCACGGTCTTCGCAAATTTTGACAAACTTCTCCCGGCGTTTATCGCTTTGGTACCAGAAATATTGCATCACACCCAAGATCCAGAATACTTTGCCATGCTGCTTCATGAACACCTTGCGGCCTTTTTTCAAGCAGCTTGGATTACCCGTTTTCAAGGCCATGTGCGCAGCACGGGCCATGGTGCGCGCGCAATCCATGGCGTAGTAAATACCCTCGCCCGATGAAGGCGCAACCACACCGGCAGCGTCGCCCACCACCAACACGTCACGGCCGTTGTCCCACTGCGGCAGCGGTTTCAGGGGTATCGGGGCGCCTTCGCGCCGCAATGTGAGCGCATCCGAGAGGCCTGCTACTTTTCTCAAGTGACCTGTCGCGCTGCGCAATGAAAATCCCTTGTCGGCACTGCCGGTGCCAACGCTCATGGTTTTTCCATGCGGGAAAACCCAGCCGTAAAAATCCGGTGAAACCTCTCCCTGGTAGTAAACGTCGCAGCGCTCACCATCATGCGAAGCTTTTTCGACGGGGGCCTGGATGATCTCGTGATAAGCAAAAACGTACTTCGTGCGGTCGGAATAGGGGATTTGCTGACGGGCCACTTCGGAGCGGGCACCATCGGCGCCGATCACCATGCGTGTAGAGACTTTGACAGCTTGTGTCGGAATGGCCGAAGCATGGTCTTTACCGGTCACTGGCGTGTAATGCACCCACAGCATTCCAGAATCATCCCGGTCAATTTTGTCGAATAAGGCCTGCTGCCGGACAGCACCGGAGTTAGCAGCTCGTTCGCGCAAAAATTCATCAAAGTCCTGCCTATCGACCATGCCCACGAAACCGTTGTCGATGTGCATGTCTACTTGGTTATCGGCCGGCGAAATCATGCGCGCACAACGAATTTTGGCCACCAGCAAATGGTCTGGAATGTCAAAGTCTTTGATCAAGCGCGGCGGTATCGCGCCACCGCATGGCTTAGGCCGACCTTTGCGGTCCAGCAATAAAACCCGCCAGCCCTCGCGGGACAGATCATGAGCGGCAGTCGCTCCCGAGGGGCCTCCGCCGACGACCACGAAATCAAAATCGGTATGGCTCATAGTGCGGTCCTACCTTTCCATAAAATGGAGTTGTCTAAAGTTGTTTTGATCGTTGGAACGCCCACCGGGCGCATACGAAATGCCACGAGTGCTGAGGCTAAAAACATCAGCGATTGAAATGCGAATACCGCGAGATAGGCCAGCCGGGTGTCGCCCAACAAAGCATGTGCCAGGTCACTGGCCCCGGTGCCCACCAGCCCACCCAAACCAAAAGCAAGCGCCTGGGCTGCGCCCCATAAACCCATGCGGGTGCCTTCCCGGCCTGGTCCACCCTCCCCCGCTAAAGACATCATGGTGGCAATCGCTGCAATGGAGAAGGCACCGTTGGCAACGCCCAGAAATACCACGTTGGCTTTGAGTGGCCATGGGTATGACAGCATTTCCATGGCTGACGCGGACAAGCCGACCGTGGCCAGCGCAGAAAAAATACAACCGCCCAGCATCCAGGCATGCACCGAGCCCAGCCGGCCGGCCACCCAGCGCGAACTCGCACCCGCGACACACAGCATGCCAATCAATACACCCATGTGATGCCAGCCTGAGAGCTGTGTGGTCTTGCCTGGCGACATGCCATGCACGGCCCCAGCAAAAGGCTCCAAAATTAAATCCTGGGCGCTGTAAGCGAGCATCGACAAAAAGACAAAAATGGTGAAGGTTCTTGCTTTGGGCTCAGACCAGACTTCGATGAATGTTTTCTTAAAGTCCGCTGGGCTGGCCTTCTTGGCGGGAACCAAGTCATCGCCTGGTTTTTCCAGGCGCCACAAACAAAGCGCTGTGAGCAATGTGGTCACCACACTCAGGCCCGCTGAAACTTTCAACAAAATCTCAGGGCTGTAAGGGTCAATCAACTTGCCAACCATACCGGCCGTCAGGGCAAAGCCCATGATCATCATCAGCCACACGGTTGTAGCGGCCTGCGCACGCCTGCCCTCAGGCACTTTTTTAGCCATCAAGGTTAAGAGTGAGGTGCCGCAGGCGCTCACACCCAAACCTATCAAACTGAAGGAAAAAACTGCCAAGCCGATACCGGCCGAAGGTGATGTCGCCATCCACACCGTGGACACCGCCGCCAGAAAGCCACCCACACCCAGCACCATCATGCCGCCCATCATCCAGGGCGTGCTGCGCCTGCCTTTGTCTGCACCGTAGCCCATGCGGGGGCGCACGATTTGCACTGCGTAATGCCAAGCCACCAAAAAGCCGGGTAACAAGGCGGGCAAAGCCAATTCAACCACCATGATGCGGTTGAGTGTGGATGTGGTGACCACCACCACCGCACCCAGGCAGGCCTGAATCAGACCCAGACGGATGATTTCAAACCAACCGAAAAATGTAGATGTCATGTGCCTCCCGCCGCATTCAATTGGCGCAGACCCCAAGCGCTCACCATCATGCCGCTGACAAAAATAGGCACACCGAAAGCGCTCACATACAAAGCACGCTCAATCGGGTTCTTTAAAAACTTGATCAGCAAGGGCCACTGCAAGAAACTCAACACCAGCACGGCCAATGCATGCCAGGGCAGCTCCCAATTGAGTAGCAGCGCAGACACCGCCACTTGCGGCAGCCACATGAACAAGCAAGCCACTTTGGCAGCACCTTTAGCGCCCAGTTGAACCGGCAGTGAAGCAACACCCATTTGGCGGTCACCCTCTATCGCCTTGAAGTCATTCAAGGTCATGATGCCGTGCGCACCCAAGCTGTAAAGCAAAGCCAGGTACACCGCATTGGCGCCGGGCCATGCGCCGCCTAACATCACGGCAGTGCCTGTGAGCCACGCTAAACCTTCGTAACTCAGGCCGCACGCGGCGTTGCCATACCAACCATTTTTTTTCAATCGCACGGGCGGCATGCTGTAGGCCCAAGACAAAACAATCGCCAATCCACAGGCCGCAAAGCCCCAGGGGCCCATCATCGTGGCCCAGAGCAGTGACAGCAGCGTCCAGGCAATGGCAATGCCCAAACCCCAGCGGCCCGGCATGCGGCCGGATGGAATGGGTCTTTGGGGTTCATTGATGGCATCGACATGGCGGTCAAACCAGTCGTTGACCGCTTGGCTGCTGGCGCAGACCAAGGGGCCGGTGAGAACGAGGCCCAGGAAAATCAACATCCAGTTGTCCGTCAGGCTCTGACCGGAGGAGACCGCACCACACGCAAAAGCCCACACAGGTGGAAACCAGGTAATGGGCTTGAGAAGCTCAGCGACGGTGCGAAAACTGGGGTATCGCAGTGCTGGCTTGAATGCAAGGCTGGGGTTGTCCATGCCTTGATTATGTGAAATCGTATTGACTTGTCAACCAGTGTTGACACTAAGTGTCAATCAAAAAATACACCGGGAAGTCAGGTGAGGGGCGAATCGACCTCGTTATCCGACAAAATGCCGAATCTGCGCAGCTTCACGTAAAGGCTCTGGCGCGAAAGCCCCAGCATTTCAGAAGCGGACGCCCGGTTGTTGTGCGTTAACTCGAGCGCTGCCTCAATGCACATGCGCTCAATGGTGTCCACTGTTTCGCCCACAATGTCTTTCATCGGGCGCCGGCCCACCAGCTGGGACAGCTCGGCAAAGGGGTTGGGCAGGGCTTGGGTAGCTTCTGAGGAAGCCTGCAAGCGCCTGTCCATATCACGCACAAAAAACACATACAAAGGCTCGGGCTGCAGCAAATGAACCGCCGACACTTCGACCGGAAGCGTCATACCCGACAAGGTTCTGACTTCGGTGGCGAAATTCCTCACCGGCAAATTCTGCTTCAAGGAGGTAT
>JBIKHX010000078.1:0-7942 GCA_044361945.1 Polaromonas sp.
ACACACCCACAGCCACACCATGCGCTGCCAACTCAATGCGCCAGGAATTGGCCATGGCCTCTATCGCCGATTTGCTGCCTGCATAAGCCGACATCATGGGCGGGTGGGCAAATGAGGACACCGAGGCATTGATCAAGATATAGCCACCTTGCTTCGTCAACGCTGCCAGTGCTGAGCGCACGGTATTGAAAACACCAAATACATTGACTTCCATGCAGCGCTTCCAAGCACCCGGATCCACATGCGCCAAGGGGCCAAATGCGGCAACACCGGCATTGGCAAAAACAACATCAATGCGGCCGTGCACCGCCAGTGTTTTTTCAACCACGGCTTGCATCGCCAAAAGATCAGACACATCTGCAGTCAAGTAAAGGGTGTCCGGCCCACAGCACTGCGCCATGTGCGCCAGCGGCTCTTCGTCACAATCCACCAGCACAGGTATGCCGCCCTGGGCTACAACTTCCAATACCGTTGCAGCGCCAATGCCAGAGGCTGCGCCAGTGATCAAAACGATACGGGATGAAAGTGGCAGGGCTGTCAAAGCAGATCGCTTTGCCGGACTCATGAGCGCTGGGTGGTCAAACCGACTTGGTGACCATGAAGTAAACAATCGGCAAAGGCAGCAAGGTTGCAATGGCGCCGGCAATTTTCCATACCTGCGAAAGACGCCAGTATTTTTCGCAGACGATGCTGCTGTTGCGCAGCAAGGCACGCTGCTTTAATTGAATGGGCACCAGCACAAACAGCCAAATCAAGCCGGAGAATGTCAGCAAGGCATAAGACCATTGAATCCACGGATGGCCTGCTTCACCGCCGTAATTTTGTGCCATGGAGTGCCCTGTCCACACGACACCAATGGCGCCAACCAAGGTGAACATGAGATCGGTGATCAGGACCAATCGATTGCTGAATTGAATGATGGCGTGGTCACGGGTGCGCTCAGCCAGCAAGGCCCACACACCACTGACAATCACGTTGCCTAAAAAAAGGCAAGCGCTAACCAGGTGAATGACTTTCAGATCAGCACCCATCGAGGTCTTTCTGAGCGTTGGCGTCAAGCTGATTTTTCTTGCGGCTGCTTTCCCGGGCACGGCGTAAATCGTCGAACTGCCACCAAAAAAACAAAACGCCTGCGCCCAGCAAAACCAAAACTTCGAAGATTTTCAGCAAAACGAAGACCTAGCGAACGGTTCTTTCCCGCTGTTCCAGTTTGCCGAACAAATCCACCATCCACTCCACACGCTCATCAAAACTCCGGGAAGGCACGGTCCAGAGTTTTGTGGGTTCTGATGGATCCCGCTCTTTGCTGACAATGTCAACCAGGTAATGAATAGCTGGCACGGGGCTCAGTGCGACGGCAGGCGCTGCGGGCACCATGAATGCAACTGAGGCAGCTCTGGCAATCAGGGCAAGTTTGCGGCGTGTAGACACAACGGTCCGGTGATTCACAGAGTCAAGTCCTTCGCGCTCCAGTTGTTTGCCTATCTCAGCGTAGACCAAGCGGGCAGCTTGAATGGCGGGACGGCAGTCCCAACTCAATTCCGATAACCCGAACTCGCCACGCCGGTAAAGTGCATCTGCACGCAATAACAAACGCTGTGTGAAACCGGCAATGCGGGCATCGAAGGTGGGATTTGCCAACCAGGCATCTGCGTCCATGCCAATCTCACGGAACCAGGCACGCGGAATGTACAAGCGACCATTTCGCGCATCTTCACCAATGTCGCGCGCAATATTGGTTAATTGCATGGCCACACCCAGTTCGCTGGCGCGGGCTATGGCCGAGTCAGTGGACGCTCCCATGATGAGTGACATCATGGCGCCCACCGTGCCCGCCACCCTTGCGCCGTAGGCTTCCACGTCGGCCAGGGTCTCGTAGCGCCGGCCTTGGGTGTCCCACAAAAAACCGTCCAAAAGGGCTTCCAGCAAACCAATGGGGATGCCATAGCGATGAACCACCAATGTCAAAGCCCTGTCGGCGTCTTGGGGGCCGGGACGCCCGGCGTAAATAGCGTCCAAGCGCGAGTGCAAGTCTTGCATGGCAACCATCGGGTCTGAACCCGTATCGATGGCATCGTCAGCCAAACGGCAAAAGGCATACAAAGCAATGGCAGGTGGGCGCAGGCGCACCGGTAATAGTTTGGACGCTGCAAAAAAAGATTTTGAACCGCCGCGCATCAGTTCCGTGCAGGCCTCTAAGTCATAGCTCAAATCCACAGGCTGTGGCTTTGCATAGAGGTCTTGGGAAAGGCTTGTATCAAGCGAAGGATTTGACATCAGGTACCACCTGTTCGAGCATTTTTGCGGACATCAAGACACTGGGCACGCCGGCACCGGGCTGGCTGCTGGCACCCACCATATAAAGACTCTTTACATCTTGGCATTTGTTATGCGGTCTGAACCAAGCACTTTGCACCAAGATGGGCTCCAAGCCAAAACCCGCACCTTTGTAAGACCACAAACGGTCTTGGAAATCTTGCGGCGTCGTTACCTTCGACGAAACTACATGCTGCTTGAGATCGGGCAACACGCTTTCTTCCAATACGGTGGCAATGGCATCGCGGTACTGCTCAGTGACTGCCGGCCAATCGGTTTGACTGCTGAGATTGGGCACCACAGAAAGCACATAAAAACTGTCACAACCTTCAGGGGCCAGCGAAGGATCTGTCGCCGTAGGCCGGTACAGGTACAGGCTGAAGTCTTTGGAGAGCGTATGGTTTTTAAAAATATCCTGCAACAGACCTTTGTAGCGGGGGCCTAAAACCATCATATGGTGAGGAACGTCTTCGTACCGGCGGTTGGTTCCGAAATACCAGACAAACAAGCCGGATGAATATTTACCTTTGGCAATGCGTTTGTCGGTCCAGTGCTTACGGTGTTGCGGCTCAATCAGGTGGCGATACGTCCAAGCCGCATCTGCATTGCTCACCACAATATCGGCAGCTATGTACTGACCGCTGGCAAGTTCAACGCCGCGCGCCTGGCCGCCTTCAACGCGGATGCGGGTCACGGGGCTGTTGTAGTGAATTTTGACGCCGCGTTCATCCAGCAGTTTGACCAGCTCGCTCACAATGGCACCCGTGCCGCCCATGGCCGAGTGAACACCCCAGCGCCGCTCCAGCGAGTGAATCAGCGCGTAAACACAAGTGACTGAGTAAGGATTCCCACCAATGAGCAGTGGATGAAAACTCATGACGATGCGCAGCTTGGGATGCTTGATGTACTTGGCGACCATGCTGTAAATCGAGCGCCAGGCTTGCATGCGCGCCAAATTAGGCATCGCTTTGATGACATCACCGAGGGTTTCAAAAGGCACCATACCCAGCTCGACAAAGCCCAGCTGGAAACATTTTTCAGAGGCCTTCATTAAATCTTTGAAGCCTTGGACGTCGTCAGGATTCAAACGCTCAATCTGATCGAGCATGGCCTCATCGTTGTTGCTGTAGTCAAAGTGCGTGCCATCGTCAAAGCGAATTCTGTAGAAAGGCGACATCAAACGCAGGTCAACATGGTCTTTCATGTTGCGGCCGCACAAGGTGAAAAGCTCCTCGATCAAATGCGGCAAAGTGATGATGGTGGGGCCTGCATCAAAGGTGAAACCATCTTGCTTGTGTACATAGGCCCGCCCGCCGGGTGCATCCAGCTTCTCCAGCATTTGAACGTTATATCCCTTGACGCTCAGACGAATAGCTGCTGCCAGACCGCCAAATCCTGTGCCGATCACGACCGCTGTGGGGCGGTGATCGTCCAATTGATCAGGCCTGATGGCTGGAACATAGCCACCACCGGCAGCGCCACCCCCACCACCCGCAGAGTCAATTGATTTGTAAAGATTGGTCATGTAAATCTAAGGATGCTGGTTTTAAAGAGGCAGGTTCGGGGACAGTGATTCTGGATGGGCCGTGACCTTGGGTTTGCGGATAGCCCAACGCCACAAGGTGGTGGTGTTCAGCGGAAGCACCAGCATCAGATGCTCCACAATCGCCAGCGCCAACATGGTGCCAACCAGCACAGCGCCCACCACTTGAGCCGGGCTGGCCAAAGGGTTGTTGGCATACGCGACCAGCCACCACAAGCAGACGCTGGCGCCCAGCAATGCGAATGGATAAAAAGCATTCATTGGGCGCCGCTTGAAAAAGCTTTCCAGGTAAGCCAAGTGAGCAGGTAAAAACTCCTCACTCAAATTGCGAACGCCAAAAAACAAGTTAAGTTTGGCGCTGGTGCGCATGATCCATAAGACCAGATAAGTGCCCGTGCCAACTTGGTTGGGCGCGTCCCAGGTGATGTACACGATGAGTGCGCCCACCATCAAGATGGCCAATTCGTGCCATACCACTGCTTTGAAAGAACTTACAAACCGCGGCCAGCCTACCGTGTGTTTGGACAAGGCAGTCTTTTGCGGGCCGGTAATCCACCCAGTCAGAAAACTCAGTTCGTTCCAGCCCCAGGCCAGAAGAGCGCAAGTGAAAGCGCAATAGGCTCCGGTCACACTGCTTTGCTGCGCTGTGTGCGACAAGCCCAATAGGGCGCCTATGCACAAGAGCGATGACAAGACCAGACTCATCGTGATGGCAGTGCGTGACATGCGATTGAGCAAGATCACAATTCCGGTGCTGAACCACCAGATAAATATTGCAAATCCGAGCGCAATGTAAGCGTCAGTCATCCATGCCTTGCAGGTGAAATTGACTCAAGCTCACCAAGCGGGAACCATGCGAACTTGCTCTGGCAGAGCGTGGTGTTTCATGGGCAGGAAGTACAAACGAACAAAAGTGACGCCGCCGGATACAGCCCAGCGAGCGCGCTGCAACAGACCCATCAGACCGCCCGCTGCCTTTGCCTTGTCCATTTGCTGTTGAACATGAAATAAGTGAGCTAAGCCGGCACGAAAACGCGGGCTGTCGATGTCCAGGCTGACAGGGAAGACTTGCTTGGTAATTTCGTTGGTGATACGGAACACCTCGTAGTCGTAAGTGGTGGACTCGAGACCCATTTCATGGTGAAGCATCGGACGGCTGTGATCACGAACATACATGGTGGCGTACACCGCGAGCAGGAAAAAGCGGATCCAATACACATTGCCACCCCGCAGCAGGTGCGGGTTGGCGCGCATGATCAAGGCGAAAGACTCACCATGACGGAACTCGTCGTTGCACCATCTTTCAAACCAGCGAAAGATGGGGTGAAAACGCTTGTCCGGGTTCTTTTCGAGCTGCCGGTAAATGGTGATGTATCGGGCATAACCAATTTTCTCGGACAAATAAGTCGCGTAAAAAATGTACTTGGGTTTGAAGTAGGTGTAAGCCTTGGTGCGCTTTAAGTCACCCAGGTCAATGCCCAAGCCGAAGTCTTTGAGTGATTGATTGATGAAGCTCGCGTGGCGCGATTCGTCGCGTGCCATGTAGCGCATCAATTGTTTGATATCAGGGTTTTCAACATTTTTATAAATCTCGTTGTACAAAATACAACCGGAAAACTCGGACGTGAGGGACGAGATTAAAAATTCCAAAAACTCCAGCCGCATTTCGGGGCTGACTTGAGAAAAGCGCCCAGCAACTTCTTCAGCAAACTGCGCGTCACGTTGAAAGTGATCGTGGTTGTTATCACCCTCATACTCGTCCATCATCCGGTCCCACTCGCTGCGCATGGCGGACACATCAAGGCGGTCCATGGCAGCGAAGTCGGTGGTGTAAAAGCGCGGACTGAGCATGGTGCTCTCGACAGCTTTTTGCGACGCTTTGGCGGCACTGTCAATGGCGGGATTCGCTTGCATGGAAAAATTCTCCGAGTCTACTTAGACGTTACAAAAATAACTTGAACTATTGCGGGCGCATGGCCAGGAACCTGGCAAATTCTGCCGTATTTGTAGGCCCAAAGGACTCCAGATCAACCCTGCTTCCGGTGCTCGGATCCATCAGGGTCACCCGTCCATCCACGCGGGCAATGAGGTCAAAAGGTTGCGACGCGCCAATACCCCTTGAAAAGCGCTCCCGGCTCAGTGCCCGCAGGGAGCCGCGTACAAAACCTTGCTCGCCATGCAACACGGTCAATGTCTCACCGGTTAAACCATCGGCAACCCGTACACCGCCGTCTTTTTGGTCAAGAAAAACCAAAGAACGTTGAACGGTAGGCGCAGCCGCCCTTTGGTCAGGCCCATTGCCGGTGATGCGAATCAAGCCCACAGAGATGAGCGAAAAGGCCATGATGCCGGCCCCGCAGTAAAGTACCCAGCGAGGAAAGCTGTCAGGGTTTGTATGAACAGGCTTGGGTGCGAGTAGGGCTTGGCTCATATGGTCTTGATGTGCAGAGTGCGGGGGTCAAGCGGCTCGTTTTCAGCCTGCGTGCGTGCGTTGGCTGCCAGACCTGTGCTCTGGGTCCAAGCCTGGCGCAGCTTGTCAGATAGGGCCTGAACATCAGGCACAGCACGCAAGGTCGGCTCGGGCTTACTGATCCGCCATGGACGCACACTGGGCCATAAATGAACCCAGGCAATACTGTCCGAGCCCTGTAAAGCCAAGGTGATATCGCCAAAACCATCTTTGAGTACGCGTACGTCAGCGGAGGCAATCTGCTTGAATGGCAAATTAAAAGATACCGTCAGCACAATCCCTAGCCGCATCACCACCCGCTTGCTGGTCACTGTATAGACCGTGGTGCGCGCAGTGAACCAGGCCAGTGTCCAGACAGACAACATACCAATCACTGCGAGCGGAGCAATCCATTTGACAGATAACACAACAGCCAACAGTCCAGCGCCAGATTCCAGAGCAGGCCAGGCGCAAGCCAAGATCAAGGCCACAAAATAAAACCCAAGTTTTTTCAGGTGAAAGGCTGAAGTGGCCAAAGCACCTACATCGGGCGATCCTTGCCAGACGATAACTTCGTCGTCCGGCAGGCGCTCAGGCAAACCGAATTGCGGTTCAAACTCGTACTCGTGACCTAGGTTTTCGATGGGCATGTCTGCTTCCTCAACAGGCTTAAGGTATCTTAAATAGCTTTGAAAGCCTTGATTAGATCAAGGGCTCACTGCGTTTGACGTCGGCATACAAAGTGCCGCCGCCGTAATAGGCGCTGATTTTTTCTTCTTCCAGCTTGGTCACCTGGTTCGGGTTACGCAGGGCTGGAACTGCCGCAAAATGCCGCGCATACACAGCGTTCACTTCAACCTGGTTTCTGCGGATCACAGAGAAAGCGATGGGCAGCAGCACGGTGCGACCGTCAGGGATTTCGACCTCAAGATAACGGAACATCATCTCTGCGGAATCAATCCAAATGTCTTTGACAGTGCCACCTTGCTTGCCGTCGCCTGCCATCACAGGCAGTCCACGCGGATCAACGTCTTGCGTTGCAACGGTGTAATCGCTGGCAATGCGCAGCGGCTGAATCAAAGGTGCGCCGTGCGAGGTCATTTCCGGCACGTCTTCACGGCTGGCGTAAGCGCCTGGGCCTACAGCAGCCCGCATGGCATCACCCTTGGGTTCAATGGGCGCACCAGACGTGGGGCTGGTGGCCACAGCGTTGTAAGCAGGCTCTTTGCGGGTGAGGTCTGGAACTGTCACGCTTTTGCCACCTTCGAGCAAAAATGTTTTAGGCTCGGGTATGGGAAACCCTTTAACCACTGCACGGCCAGAGCTGCTGGACTCCAACGGGTAGCCCTCGCGGTGACCTTCTTGAACAAGATAGTAAATCAGGCCGGCGAAAAAAATCCAAAAAGCATAGAGCAATATTTGGGCTAGATCGACGTAGCCTGTGATGTTTCCTACAGTTTGCATGGCGACTTCTCCTTATGAACAACTAAATGCGTGACTCGGTCAAGCCGAGGGTTGGTGGTGGAACGGGCGAAAAAGATCTGCTGCGTTTGACCAGGGGGCCAACCGCAATCAGGGTGAGGAACAGCAAAAGCATTTCGACGTGATAAACCATGCTGTAAGCAACCGAGGGG
>JBIKHX010000079.1:0-7932 GCA_044361945.1 Polaromonas sp.
TATTATCTTTATGAGGCCATAACAGGCCGCAGTGTCTCTGATGTCTGGATGGAGCGACTCCATCGCGGCGGTATGGCTTTTTTGCTGCTTTTGATGATGGTCGCTCTTTTTAACGATCTGGTTCGTCTTGGCGCATAGGTTTAATTTAACTTGATGTTGCGACCTGCAACAGCTCCCTACCCACTATTTCATGCATCACCAATTTGACCGTTTCAAACTGCGCGCTTTGGGCGCTTTGGCGACTGGCCTGTTGAGCGTGGGCTTGGCCTGGGCCATCGAGCCCTTCACTGTGCGTGACATCCGTGTCGAAGGCTTGCAGCGTGTGGAGCCTGGCACTATTTTCGCCTCCATCCCCTTGCGCGTCGGCGAAAGCTACAGTGATGACAAGGCTTCAGCCGCTATCCGCGCTCTGTTTGGGCTGGGCCTTTTCAAGGATGTCCGGCTGGAAGTCAATGGCGACGTGCTGGTGGTGATTGTTGAAGAGCGGCCCTCCGTGGCTGGTGTTGAATTTGTGGGCAACAAAGAATTCGACAAAGACTTTCTGAAAAAAGCCATGCGCGACGCGGGTCTTTACGAAGGTCAACCATTTGACAAGGCGCTGGCAGACAAGGCCGAGCAAGAACTCAAACGCCAGTATGTCAATCGCAGCCTGTATGGCGCGCAGGTGGTGACCACGGTCACGCCCATTGAGCGTAATCGGGTCAACCTGACTTTCAGTGTGACCGAGGGCGAAACGGCGAAGATCAACGACATCCGCTTGATTGGTGCCAAAGCTTTCAGCGAATCGACGCTTCGCAATCTGTTTGATCTGGACACGGGTGGCTGGTTGAGCTGGTACACCAAGTCCAATCGCTATTCGCGTGTCAAACTCAGCGCTGACATCGAAACGCTGAGGTCGTATTACCTGTCCCGTGGTTACCTGGACTTTCGAGTCGATTCGACGCAGGTGGCCATCTCTCCTGATAAGCAAAATATCAGCATCACACTCAATATTTTTGAGGGTGAGAGATTCGTGGTTTCTGCCGTTCGTCTTGAAGGTAATTACCTGGGGCGTGAGGATGAGTTCAAGTCGCTCATCACCATCAAGCCGGGGGCTGCCTACAACGCTGACCAGGTGGCCGAAACCACCAAGGCTTTCAACGAATACTTCGGCACTTTCGGCTTTGCCTTTGCGCGCGTCGAGGCCACGCCCCTGATTGACCGTAAAACCAATCTGGTCAGTTTCACGCTGCAGGCTGACCCCTCACGCCGCGCCTATGTACGCCGCATCAACATTGTTGGCAACAACCGTACCCGCGATGAAGTTGTGCGCCGCGAGTTCCGGCAGTTTGAGTCATCCTGGTACGACGGTGACAACATTCGACGATCCCGCGACAGGGTGGACCGCTTGGGGTTTTTCACGAACGTGGCGGTTGATACGCAGGAAGTACCGAACGCGCCAGACCAAGTCGATTTGACATTGACTGTGGCTGAAAAGCCCACCGGTAATCTGCAGCTTGGCGCTGGTTATTCCAGTGGCGACAAGTTTTCCATCATGGCGGGTATAAGGCAAGAAAATTTCATGGGCTCCGGCAATTACCTGGGCTTGGAAGTCAACACCAGCAAGTCCAGCCGACAACTTGTGGTGAGCACCTCAGACCCTTATTTCACTGCCGATGGCGTGTCGCGCACGATTGACGTCTATAACCGCACCACCAAGCCTTTGAGCGGGCAGACCGGGGATTATTCACTGCTCACCAACGGCGCCAGCTTGCGCTTTGGTGTTCCTTTCACTGAGTCAGACACGGTTTACCTGGGCGGCGGTGTTGAGTTGCTGCATATTCGTAAGGGCTCTACCGCTTTGCCGACGACATGGCAGCTGCAAGTTGCTAACTACGGTGCCAAGAGCACCACTGTGCCGCTGACTATCGGCTGGTCGCGTGACTCGCGTGACAGTGCCCTGGTGCCGACCCGGGGCCTCTACCAGCGTGTCAATGGCGACTGGGGCATTGCGGCAGACATTCGCTATTTGCGCGCAACTTATCAGATTCAGCAGTTCATTCCGCTCAACAAGCAGTTCACCATTGGTCTGAATGGCGAGGTTGGTTGGGGCGCTGGCCTGAATGGCCAGGCTTACCCTGTGTTCAAGAATTTCTACTCCGGCGGACTGAGCTCGGTGCGGGGTTTTGAGCAAGGCTCTTTGGGTCCTTATGAGAGTGGGACAGCCATAGGCGGCCCGAAGAAAATCACGCTCAATGCCGAACTTCTTGCACCCTTTCCGGGTGCGGGTAATGACCGGACCTTGCGCATGTTTGCTTTTGTCGACGCCGGTAACGTATTCAGGGAGTCTGCCAACTACAGTTTGGCCGAGCTGCGGGCTTCAACGGGTGTTGGCATCAGCTGGATTTCGCCGGTTGGTCCCTTGCGCATTGGCCTTGCCAAACCGCTCCGTAAAGAAGCTGGCGATAGAATACAGACAGTTCAATTCCAGATCGGCACAGCTTTCTAATGACTTTTTCTCTACGTCATCTCATCGTCTGCATTTTGTTGCCCATGGCGGGTGCTGCTGCCAATGCGCAGGACTTCAAGGTTGGCATTGTCAATCTGGACCGCATTTTTCGAGAGGCCAACACCTCCAAAGCTGCGCAAGTCAAGCTCGAGCAGGAATTTTCCAAGCGTGAAAAAGAAATTGCCGATTTGGGTAACCAGATCAAGACACAGTCTGAAAAACTGGAGCGCGACGCACCAACTTTGTCGGAGAGTCAGCGCAATACACGGCAACGCCAGCTGGTCGAGCAAGACCGTGAGTTTCAGCGCAAGCGCCGTGAATTCCAGGAAGACCTCAACAGCCGTAAAAACGAAGAGTTGCAGTTGGTCATCGAGCGCGCCAATCGCGTGGTGAGGTCTTTGGCCGAGGCAGAAAAATACGACTTGATTCTGCAAGAAGCTGTGTATGTCAACGCCAAACATGACATTACCGACAAGGTGATCAAGGCCTTGAATGCCGGCAACGTCCGGTAAATCTTCCGGGTACGGCGCCGCGTGTCTCTGAGCCTGAGTGAAATTGTCGGTGCACTTGCCGGCGAATTCGATGCTGAGTTGTTCGCTGATGCCCAGACGCAGATTCAAAGCCTGGCCTCTTTAGCAGCCGCTACACCCCATTCGCTAAGCTTTATCAGCAACGCCAAATATGTGGCTCAACTCGCCGCATCAGCGGCTGCTTGCGTGATTGTTTCCCCGCAGTTCAAGGAGGCGGCGCTTGCGCGCGGTGCGTGCATTGTGGTCAGCGATCCTTACCGCTACTTTGCCCGCGTGACTCAGCTTTGGAAGCTGCATCTCGAAGAGTTGCCTGCAGCGCTTATTCACCCAACTGCCGTCATAGACCCCTCAGCGCAAATCGGGGATGAGGTTTTTGTGGGTGCCTTTGCCTGCATTGCCGCCGGTGTGGTGATCGCGTCTGGCGTGCGCATAGGTGAACACACAGTGATCGGACGCAATGCACAGGTAGGTACCGGTAGTCGATTGGCCTCCCGGGTTACTTTGGGGGAACGCTGCCTTGTTGGCGAGCGCTGCATTCTTCACCCCGGCGTTGTCATTGGCGCGGATGGCTTTGGCTTTGCGCCGCATGCCGGCGGCTGGGAAAAAATTGAGCAGCTAGGTCGCGTTCGCATCGGCAATGACGTCGAGATTGGAGCCAATACCTGCATTGACCGCGGCGCGCTGGATGACACTGTGATCGAGGACGGCGTCAAGCTCGACAACCTGATCCAGATCGGCCACAACGTGCACATCGGTGCCCACACGGCTATGGCCGGGTGTGTGGGTGTGGCTGGCAGTGCCCGCATTGGCGCGCATTGCACTATCGGTGGTGCGGCCATGATCCTGGGGCACTTGACGCTGGCCGACCGGGTGAATATTTCGGTGGCAACTGTTGTCACTCGCTCTATTCTTCAGCCGGGTCATTACAGCGGCTTCTTTCCCGTCGACGACAATGCCACATGGGAGAAAAATGCGGCTACTTTGAAGCATTTGCACAGTTTGCGCGACCGGCTCAAACAAGTTGAAAAACAGATTGCACTGCAGCAACCCACTGCTTTGCCAGCAACCAAAGACCAGCCATGATGGATATTCACGAGATTCTCAAGCAACTGCCGCACCGCTACCCTTTTTTGCTGGTAGACCGGGTGCTGGAGCTTGAAAAAGGCAAACGTATCAAGGCGATCAAAAACGTCACCATCAACGAGCCGTTTTTCGTGGGTCATTTCCCGCACCGCCCTGTCATGCCAGGCGTGCTGATGCTCGAGGCGATGGCCCAGGTGGCGGCCTTGCTGGCGTTTGATGCGCTGGGCACCACCCCCGGTGAAAAGACTATTTATTATTTTGCCGGCATTGACGCTGCGCGCTTTAAGCGTCCGGTCGAGCCGGGTGACCAGCTGGTGATGGACGTTTCGCTGGAGCGCATGAAGTCGGGCATATTCAAGTTCAAGGGCATCGCCAGAGTCGATGAGCAACTGGCCTGCGAAGCCGAATTGATGTGCACCATGCGCACATTGCCCTGAGCCAAGGAGTTCCAGGTGACGGCCATTCATCCTACCGCGCTGGTTGATTCAAAGGCGCAACTTCATGAATCTGTCAGCGTAGGGCCTTACAGCGTGGTAGGCCCGCATGTTCGTATTGCTGCCGGCTCAAGCATCGGTGCGCATTGCGTGATAGAGGGTCACACCATGATAGGGCGTGACAACAAGATTTTTCAGTTCAACTCCATCGGCGCTATTCCGCAGGACAAAAAATATGCCGGTGAGCCCTGTGAGTTGGTGATTGGTGATCGAAACACCATCCGAGAGTTTTGCACGCTCAACATCGGCTCGCCCGGCGATTCCGGCGTCACTCGCGTGGGTCACGACAACTGGATCATGGCTTATGTTCACCTCGCGCATGACTGCGTGGTGGGCAATCACACGATCTTTGCAAACAATGCCCAACTCGCCGGCCATGTGCATGTGGGTGACTGGGCTATTTTGGGCGGCTTCACGGTTGTGCATCAGTTTGTGCGCCTGGGCGCCCACAGCATGACGGCCATGTGCTCCTTGCTTTTTGCTGACCTGCCGCCTTATGTGATGTGCCAGGGACAGCCTGCTGCAGCGCGATCCATGAACTTTGAAGGCTTGCGCCGGCGCGGCTTTTCACCTGAGCGAATTGCCGCCGTCAAAGCCATGCAGCGCGCGCTTTACCGTGATGAGTTGACGCTTGAGCAAGCCAAAGAGCGCATTGCCAGCCTGGCGCAAAGTCATCCCGAGGCCGAAGCCGATGTAGCCATGATGATTGATTTCCTGGCCGGAACCTCGCCGCAGCGCGGTATCGTGCGCTGATTTTTCAATGGCCGCTGCGCCTACATCTCCTGCCGTGTTAGCGCCTCATGCTGGTTTGGTGGCTGACCTGCACAGCCCGCATCTGGCGATGGTGGCTGGAGAAACATCCGGTGATTTGCTCGCAAGCTTGTTACTTAGCGGCTTACAAAAGCGCTGGCCTGACTTGAAAGCCGAAGGCATTGGCGGCTTACGCATGCAGGCGCTCGGCTTCAAGGCTTTGTGGCCCAGTGACAAACTGGCCGTCCTCGGTTACGTCGACGTGCTGCTGCACTACCGGGAGATCGCTGGCATTCGCCGCAATTTAAAACAACAGCTGCTGGCCCGGCGCCCAGATGTGTTTATTGGCATTGATGCGCCTGACTTCAATCTGGACCTCGAAGCATCGCTGCGCCAGGCCGGTGTCAAGACGGTTCAATTTGTCTGCCCTTCGATTTGGGCCTCCAGGCCTGAGCGTGTGCAAAAAATCAAGCGCAGTGCTGACCATGTGCTGTGCCTTTTCCCTTTTGAGCCCGCTCTGTTGGCGCAGCATGGCATTGCGGCCACCTATGTGGGTCACCCTTTGGCGAGCATGATTCCCATGCAGGCAGACCAAGGCGCGGCCCGTCTGGCCCTGGGGCTGGCGCTGGACCGTCCTGTGGTGGCGGTGCTTCCGGGAAGCCGGCAAGCGGAGATTGACCATTTGGCCCCCACATTTCTGGCGGCAGTGGTTTTGATTGCCCGTCAACGTTCCGGCACCCAATTCATCGTGCCGGCGCTGCCCAGGTTCAAGGCCGAGCTGCAGCGCCTGACGCTTGCCGCTGGCTTGACTGAAATTCTTAAAATTGTCGACGGCCAGTCGCACGCGGTGCTGGCAGCCTGCGATGTCACGCTGATCGCCAGCGGCACTGCCACGCTCGAGGCAGCCTTGTTCAAGCGCCCGATGGTGATTGCCTACCGCATGAACCGGCTTTCATGGTGGCTCAAGGGCCGGCTCAAGCTGCAGCCCTGGATTGGCTTGCCCAATATTTTGTGTAGCGAGTTTGTAGTTCCCGAATTTTTACAGGATGCGGCAACGCCAACGGCGCTGGCCGCTGCGGTCATTGATTGGCTGCAAGCGGCCGAGGCAAGCCCTGCGAAAATAAGCGTGGTTCAGGACAAATTCAACGCCTTGCACGTTCAACTGCAGCGCGACACGACTCAATTGGCAAAAGATGCGATCGAAAAAATTCTTGCAAGCTGAGCAAGCGCCCCTGGTATGGGATGTCCCCGGTCTGGTGGCCGGTGTGGACGAGGCCGGGCGCGGCCCCTTGATGGGCCCCGTGGTGGCGGCGGCTGTGATCCTTGATGATCTGCACCCGATCAAGGGTTTGGCCGACTCCAAAAAACTCACGGCCTTGCGCCGCGAAAAGCTGTATGACGAAATTCGCGCCAAGGCTTTGTGCTTTTCAATCGCCCAAGCCACTGCCGCTGAAATCGACGAGATCAATATCTTGCAGGCGACCATGCTGGCCATGAAGCGCGCGGTCGAGGGCCTGCGCTTGAAACCGGCCAAGGTGCTGGTCGACGGCAACCGCATTCCGACCCTGGTGATCGTCGCCGAAGCGATTGTCGGCGGTGACGCCTTAGTGCCTGCCATTTCAGCGGCCTCCATCCTGGCCAAAGTCTGGCGCGACCGCTGGTGTCAGGAGATGGACCAAGCCTTTCCGCAGTATGGCTTTGCATCGCACAAAGGCTATGGCACTGCAGAGCATTTGGCCGCCTTGCAGCTGCATGGCGCCTGCCCTGAGCACAGGCGAACCTTTGCGCCGGTGGCGCGGGTCTTGCCATGAACTTTACCGGCAACCTCCCGGGGCCAGGCGAGCTCACCCACATTTCCTCGCGCGCCAATCCTTTTGTCAAGACCTTGCGCAAACTCGCGCATGACAGCACGGCTTATCGCAAGGAAGGGCTGGTCTGGCTGGAAGGTGATCATCTGTGTCGCGCTGTCCTGGCGCGTGGCTTGAAACCTCAAATGGCCGTTTTCTCAGAATCTTTCTGGCCCCAGGCCCCGGCCCAGTGGTCGGCCGCAGCCGGCAAAACCTTGGTGATTGCCGATGCCCTGTGGCCAGAATTCAGCGCTCTGGAGTCACCGGCCGCCATGGGTTTTGTGATGGCCTTACCTAGTGCCCCAGCTCTGCAAGCAGACGCCGCCTCGGTGGTGCTTGACCGCGTGCAGGACGCGGGCAATGTGGGCTCGATTTTGCGAAGCGCTGCCGCCTTTGGCTTCGGGCAGGTGCTGGCGCTCAAAGGCACGGCAGCGCTTTGGTCGCCCAAGGTACTACGCGCCGGCATGGGCGCGCATTTCGGGCTGCAGCTGATCGAAGGACTGGAGATTGAAGACCTGCGAGCCTTGGACGTGCCGCTGTTGGTGACCAGCTCGCATGAAGGCGCTTTTTTGCATCAGCAGAAGCTGCCTTCACCCTGCGCCTGGGTCATGGGCCACGAAGGGCAGGGTGTCAGTGCAGGCTTGTCGGCCATGGCACGCTTGTCAGTGCGTATCGCCCAGCCTGGCGGCGAGGAGTCGCTCAATGTGGGTGCAGCGGCCGCCATTTGCCTCTACGCCAGT
>JBIKHX010000080.1:0-7899 GCA_044361945.1 Polaromonas sp.
TTGTGGACATGGAAATTCCGCTGGCCCCGCATGCCGAGCCGGGTCAATGCATGCTGCCCCCCCGGGTTGAAGCGCGCCTGCTGCAAGACTTGAATGTGCAAAAGCACGAAAAAGTGCTGGAAATCGGCACCGGCTCCGGCTACATGGCGGCGCTGCTAGCGCACCGTGCCCAGCATATTGTCACGCTGGAAATCGACCCGGCGCTGGCCCGCGCAGCCCGTCAGAACCTGCAAAAAGCCGGCATCCACAACGCCGAAGTGCTGCAACTCGATGGCGCCAGTCTGCTGAACCCCGGCGCAGCCGACCAGGCCGGACTGTCCGGGCCATTTGACGTGATTGTGCTCAGTGGCTCCGTGGCCCAAGTGCCGCCTGAGTTGCTGGCGCTGCTTAAAACCGGCGGCCGTTTGAGCGCTATCGTGGGGGACGAGCCCGTCATGCGGGCCAGTCTGAGCACACGCGTAGACGCGCACGCCATGAGCCACACCGCGGCATGGGACACGCTGGCCCCCCGCCTGCTGAACTTCCCGACACCTTCCGCATTTCGCTTTTAAATTTCCTATGGTCTTGCAAGTCGCCCCTTCTGAGTTCGCCCAATGGCGGGACCAGCTGAGCACGGCCGGTGAGCAGGCTGCCAGGCCTGTCATGCTGGACGTGCGCGAGCCCTGGGAACTGCTAACCGCCTGCGTGCAAGAAGACGGCTTTGACTTGTTGCGCATTCCGATGCGCGAGCTGCCGCAACGCCTGGCCGAACTCGACCCCAGCCAGCCTATGGCCTGCCTGTGCCACCACGGCATGCGCAGCCTGCAGGTGGCCAACTACCTGGAACAAAACGGTTTTGCCCACGTGGTCAACCTGCAAGGCGGCATTGATGCATGGTCACACGAAGTCGACCCCTCGGTGCCACGCTACTGATTTTTTTAATTTTTTTACATCACCCGATCTCATGACTCATCCCAAACGTCCCCTCACCGTTTTATCTTTCGCCCTATCGGGCATCTTGGCCGCTTTTACACCAGCAGCGCAGGCACAAAGTCTGGTAGAGCTGTACGACTCAGCCCGCGCTTTTGACGCCACCTACCTCTCTGCCAAGTTGCAATACGACGCCAACCTGGCGCGCGCGGAGCAGTCGCGCGCCAGCATATTGCCCACTGCCAGCTTGTCCGGCACGGCGACCCTGACAGATTTTTACAACTCGGCCTCAAACACCTTCAGCCGTTCCTACAACACCCAAGGCGCCACCCTCAGCGCCTCGCACCCGCTGTACCGGCCCAGTAACCGGGCCACCTACGACCAGGGCCAAAAGCAGCTGGCCCTGGCCCGCGCACAGCTGGACGCCGCCGAGCAAGAGCTGATTGTGCGCACCACCCAGACTTACTTTGAAGCGCTGGCCTCGCAAGACAGCCTGAACTTTGTGAAAGCGCAAAAAGCGGCGGTGGCTGAGCAGCTGGCCTCGGCCAAGCGCAACTTTGAAGTGGGCACCGCTACCATCACCGACACCCGTGAAGCGCAAGCCCGCTATGACCTGGTGCTGGCTCAGGAAATTGCCGCCGAGAACGACTTGCGCGTGAAAAAAATCGCGCTCGATCAACTGGTCGGCAAGCAAGGCACACAACCGCGCAGCTTTGCGGCGCCTCCAGTGCTTCAACCCATTGAGCCGGCCGATGTCAACGCCTGGGTGCTTCAGTCTGAAAGCGCGCATCCCAGCATCCGTCTGGCGCAGAGCAACCTTGAAATCGCCAAGCTTGAAGTGACCAAAGCCGAAGCGGGCCACAAACCTACGCTGGACCTGACAGGCAGCTACAACATCACGCGCAACCCCAGTGGCACGGCAACTTCAGCGGCCACGTTCAACACCAACACGGCCACCATCGGCCTGAGCCTGAATGTGCCGCTGTTTGCCGGCTTTTCAACGCAAAACCGCATACGCGAAACTCTGTCTTTAAGCGACAAAGCCAGCAGCGACTTAGAAGGCGCGCGCCGCAATGTCGCTCAATCGACTCGCACGGCGTTTTTTAGCGTGATTTCCGGCCAGGGTCAGGTCAAAGCCCTAGAGGCAGCTGAGCAGTCCAGTCAGATCGCCCTGGAAGCCAACCGCCTGGGTTACCAGGTTGGCGTACGCATCAATATTGACGTGCTGAACTCACAAAGCCAGTTGTTCCAAACCAAACGCGACCTGGCCAAAGCGCGTTATGACGTGCTGTTCGGCGGCTTGCGTCTGCGTCAGGCCAACGGCTCGCTGCGCGCCGAAGATCTGCAAGCCATCAACAGCCTGCTGCTCAAGTAGAGCGCCTGAGCCAAGGCTTTAAGCACGCGGGACGGTAGCCAGCTGGATCAGTGCCTGCACGGTGCGATCTGCGGACCCGCCCTGGCTGGCTCCAAAGGCTAAGGCAGCCGACTTGGCTTGCTGCAAAGCGGCGGGCTCGTTCAACAAATCCAGCGCGCGGGCCAGCCCAGCTTGCATGTCGGTCACCCGGAAAGCGGCACCCGCTGCTTCGGCTGCCAACGCTGCCTCTGCAAAATTGAAGGTGTGCGGACCCATCACAACCGGGCAGCCACAGGTTGCGGGCTCAATCAAGTTTTGCCCGCCCAAGGCCTCAAAACTACCGCCCAACAACGCGATGTCGCTGAGCGTGTAGTACAGCGACATCTCACCCAGGCTGTCACCCAACCAGACATCGGCTTGCATGGCAGCCGGGTCATCACCGGGGGCGCCGGCCCACTGGCTGCGTCGCGATACGCTCAAACCCTGGGCCATAACCAGTTGCGCGACCTCTTCAAAGCGCTGCGGATGGCGCGGCACGATCAACACCCGCTTTAAAGCCTTTGCCGGCTGCGCCTCCAGCTTGCGGGCTTGCCACTGCCGCAAAAATTCGATCTCTTCGCCCGCTCGCGAACTGGCCAGCATCAGCACCGGCTGTGCCAGGCCAGCGCGCCACCGCCGGGCCAGCGCTTGCTGCGCAGCGTCGGGCCTGGCGTCAAACTTGAGGTTACCCAAAACACCCGCCACCGGCGCGCCCAGTTGCGCCAGCCTGCGGCCATCTGCCTCGGTCTGCGCGTACACGGCAGCCAGCGCCCCATAGGCCGGCCGCGCCAGCCAGGCCAGGCGCAGAGCTGAGGCCAGTGATTTGGGCGAAAGCCGAGCATTGACCAGTGCCACCGCCAAGCCACGCGCTCTGGCTGCCGCCATCAGGTTGGGCCAGACTTCGGTTTCGAGCAGCACGCCCAGGCGCGGCTTGAAGTGCGTAAAAAAGCGATCGACAGCAGCGCGGCTGTCCCAGGGCTGCCAAACCTGCACATCGCCGGGCTGCAGCAGGCTCAAGCCCTGTTCACGGCCGGTGGCCGTGCCGTGCGTCAGCAACACACGCAAGCCCGGTGACTGGGCACGCCATTGGCGCAACAAAATAGCCGCTGTGCGCGTCTCGCCCAGCGACACAGCATGTACCCAAACCAGCTCGCTGTCTGCTTCGGGCGCTTGCGTGTAATGACCAAAGCGCTCGGGGACGGCCTGGGCATAACCGGATTCGGCCAGCGCACGACGCGCCAGCTTACGGCGCAGCAGCGGTCCGGCCCAATGCATCAGCCACGCGTAAAGCCCAAGACAAAGTGCTTGCATACGTTCAGCGCATGGGCGCAAAAGAATGCCGGCCAGTCACATCAATGCGCGGCATCGGCAAAGTGCGCGTCCGGCTTGACACTGTGCAGAAGCGCCAGCATGTCTTTTTCAATGCGCTGCAAAGCCGCCGGCGTCGTGCCCTCAAAACGCAGCACCAGCACCGGCGTGGTGTTTGAGCTGCGAATCAGGCCAAAGCCATCGGGCCAGTCCACCCGCAGACCATCGATGGTGGAGAGCTGGGCCGGCGCCGCAAAGCGCGGCACACCGCCGGGCTGGGCCGTGGCCTGCTTGACCAAGGCAGCGACCAGCACCGGTGGCTCGCCTTCGGCGCAGGCCACGTTCAACTCGGGCGTGCTGAAACTGCTGGGCAAGCCGTTGAGCAAGGCCGCCACATCTTGGGCACGACTGACGATCTCCAACAGACGTGCACCCGCGTAGGTGCCGTCGTCAAAGCCGAACCAGCGTTCCTTGAAAAAAATATGCCCGCTCATCTCACCGCCCAGCGGCGAGTTGACTTCCCGCATCTTGGCCTTGATCAGCGAGTGGCCGGTTTTGAACATCAGGGGTTTGCCGCCTGCCGCCTCGATCGCTGGCGCCAGGGCTTGCGAACACTTGACGTCATAAACAATCACACCGCCGGGCACGCGCGACAGCACATCGCGGGCGAAAAGCATCATCTGCCGGTCTGGAAAGATGTTCTGCCCGTCTTTCGTGATGATGCCCAGGCGGTCGCCGTCACCGTCAAAGGCCAGGCCCAAGTCGGCATCGCTGCTTTGAAGCGCAGCGATCAGGTCGCGTAGATTTTCGGGTTTACTCGGGTCCGGGTGGTGATTGGGAAAGTTACCATCGACTTCACTGAACAGTTCAAGGACTTCGCAGCCGAGCGCGCGAAAGATACCCGGCGCAGAAGCACCGGCAATGCCGTTGCCGCAGTCGATGACGATCTTCAAGGGGCGCGCCAAGCGGATGTCTGAGACGATGCGCGCGCTGTAAGCCGGCAGCACATCCACTTGCTGGTAGGCACCCGGCAAGCCGGCAAGTTGCCAGCTTTCGGCTTCCATCATGCTGCGCAAGGCTTGGATCTCGTCGCCATAAATCGCCCGGCCGGCCATGACCATTTTGAAGCCGTTGTAGTCCTTGGGGTTGTGGCTGCCGGTGACCTGAATGCCGCTGCTGCACAAAGTGCTGGCCGCAAAATACAACATGGGTGTGGTGACGGCGCCCACGTCAATCACCGCCACACCGGCTGCACGCAGACCGCGTATCAGTGCAGCGCTCAGGGCCGGGCCGCTGAGCCGGCCATCGCGGCCCACCGCCACCGTGTGCTCTCCCTGGGCCAGCGCCACCGTGCCAAAGGCCTGGCCCAGCGCTTGGGCTACTTCTTCATGAATGGTCGAAGGCACCACGCCCCGAATGTCGTAGGCCTTGAAAATCGAAGGGGTCACTTGCATGAAAGGGTTTTCCTAGGGCGCAACAGGACTAAAAAAGAAAGCTAACTTTGCCAAGGATTGTAGGGCTGGCAAAGAGGGCGTCGTATCATCCTTAGCAAGTTCAAAGCCGGCCATGCAGCCGGGCTGTCAGCCCCAGTCCAAGACCCGTCAACATGCCATCCAACCACTCTATGGTGATCCGCGTCTGCCCCACCCCCTTGGGCCAATTGACGCTGGCCGCCAGCACGCACGGCTTGGCCGGCGCCTGGTTTGAAGACCAGCAACACCGCCCGACTGCGCTCTGCGGTGCCGGCAACGCTGCCTGGCCCAGCGCGCCGGCGCACCCGGTGCTGCGCGAGGCCGCCGGCCAGATAGACGCCTATTTCAGCGGTGCGCTGAAGATCTTTGACCTGCCCCTGGACTTGAGCGCCGGCACAGATTTTCAGCAAACTGTTTGGCAAGCCCTGCTGGCGCTGCCCCGCGGGCAAACCTGCACTTACGGCGAATTGAGCGAGTACATCGGCCGGCCTTCGGCTGTGCGCGCAACCGGCGGCGCGATCGGACGCAACCCGCTCAGTGTCATCGTGCCCTGCCACCGCGTGATCGGCCAAGGCGGCGCACTCACCGGCTATGCCGGCGGCCTGGCACGCAAGCGTGCCTTATTGCAACTCGAAGGCGCACTGCCTACGCTCCCCTTCAAGCCTGAGCCATCCTAAAGTAAAGACCTGTTTTGACTAACTCCCCCAATCACGCCAAGAGCCAAGCCTGGGCTCTCGATTTCATGCTGCTGGCGTCCCTGTGGGGCGCTTCGTTTTTGTTCATGCGCATCAGCACGGTGGAGTTCGGGCCGGTGGCTACGGCGGCCGTGCGGGTCAGTATTGCGTCTGTATTTTTAATGCCCATCCTGCTTTACAAAGGGCTGGGCAGCCAGCTGCGCCAGCACTGGAAGCGCGTGTTTTTTGTCGGCCTGCTGAACTCCGGCATTCCCTTTGCCTGCTACGCCTTTGCGCTGCTGTCGATCACCACCGGCCTGTCCTCACTGCTCAATGCCACGGTGCCCATGTTCGGTGCGCTGGTGGCCTGGGTGTGGCTGCGCGACCGGCCCACGCTGTCGCGCACGCTGGGCCTGGTCATCGGCTTTGCAGGCGTGGCCATGCTGGCCTGGGACAAGGCCAGCTTCACACCGGATGCCTCCGGGGTAGCGCCTGGTTGGGCGGTGCTGGCTTGCTTGCTGGCCTGTGTTTGTTATGCGCTGGCGGCCAGTTTCACTCGGCGCTATTTGTCTGAACTGCCGCCGCTGGTCACGGCCACCGGCAGCCAAATCGGCGCAGCCCTTGGTCTGGCTCTGCCGGCGCTGTGGCTGTGGCCTGCGCAAATGCCGGGCCCAAGCGCCTGGCTGGCGCTGCTGGCGGTCGGCATTTTGTGCACCGGCGTGGCTTATGTGCTGTACTTCAGAATCATTGGCAACGCCGGCCCGGCGCGCGCTTTGTCGGTGACCTACCTGGTGCCGGTATTTGCGGTACTTTACGGCCTGCTGTTTTTAGGTGAGACCGTGACGCCCTGGATGCTGATTTGCGCTGCGGTCATCATTGTGGGGACAGCCATGTCGACCGGCTTGTTGAAACTCAGGCACCTGCTGCCCGGTCCTTGAAACTGCCGCCGTATTTACTTTAGTCAGTGGCGCGGGCTCGGGTTTTCGATAGCACTGATCTTCCCCGGGCCTTTCAAAATTAAGTGGCGAGGCTTGGCGCTATGTCGCTGCCAGGCGCACTTCAAAACAACTGCTTTGAAACGGTCTCCAACATGAAAATCAGCATCCTTGCGGCCTTGGTCTGCTCACTTTTCAGCCCGATGGCCGGCGCCCAAAACTACCCCTCCAAACCGATCCGCTGGATCGTGCCGAGCACCCCGGGCGACGGCTCTGATGCCATGGGCCGCATGATCGCGGACCGCCTTTCGCGAGAGATCGGGCAAACCGTTTTCATCGAAAACAAGCCCGGCGCCGGTGGCGTGCTGGGTTCGGAGTTCACCGCCAAGTCTGCCCCTGACGGCTACACCATGATCGTCGGCAATGCTGGCTCGCACGGCGTCAATGCCGGCATCTACACCAAGCTCAACTATGACGTGGTCAAAGATTTTGTACCCGTCGCCTTGATTTGCACCACGCCCAATGTCATGGTGGTCAACCCTTCGGTGAAGGTCAAAACCATGGCCGAGTTTCTGGCCTACGCCAAAGCCAACCCCGGCAAACTGAACTATGCCTCCGGTGGCATTGGCAGCTCCGCCCACATGTCCGCCGAACTTTTCAAAAGCATGGCCGGCATTGACATGGCCCACATTCCCTACAAAGGCTCGGCCCCCGCAGTCAACGCATTGATGGCCGACGAGTCGCAGGTGATGGTCGGCAATCTGCCGCCCTGGTCAGCATTGATCAAGTCGGGCAAAGTGCAGGCCCTGGCGGTCACCACACCCAAACGCCATCACAGCTTGCCTGATGTGCCGGCCATGTCTGAAACCCTGCCCGGCTTTGACACCCTGGCCTGGTTTGGTGTGCTGGCCCCGGCGGGCACCCCCAAGGCAGTGGTCACTCGCATCAATACCCTGGTTAACCAGGCGCTGGAGCATCCGGATGTGAAGGCCAAACTGGCCACGCTGGCCTGCGACCCGGCCCCGAGCACGCCCGAGGCTTTCGCGACCCGCGTGACGGCTGACGTGGCACGCTGGAAAAAACTCGCTTCCGAGCGCAATATCCGCGCCGACTGAATACTGACTGAACACCGGCTCAGCGGTTCAGCTGGGTCTCTATGCCGGGCGGCACCGGCTGGTAGGGATGGGCTTGCAGGAGCTGCGTGTTCA
>JBIKHX010000081.1:0-7776 GCA_044361945.1 Polaromonas sp.
ACCTTGCGCAAGGCTTTTCCGCAGGCTTTGGTGGGCGCCGGCACGGTGCTCACGCCCGAGGATGTGCGCCAGGTGCATTCCGCCGGCGGCGAGCTGATCGTCTCGCCCAACTTCAACCCGGCCGTGGTGGCTGAAGCCGTGCGCCTGGGCATGGTCTGCCTGCCCGGCGTCATGACGGCCAGTGAAGCCTTTGCCGCACTGGCCGCAGGTGCCAGCGGCCTGAAAATCTTCCCCGCCGAAATGATCACGCCGCAAGTACTCAAGGCCCTGCGCGCCGTGCTGCCGGCCGATGCGCTGGTCTTGCCCGTGGGCAGCATTTCACCGCTCAACATGGCCGCTTTTCGCGCTGCCGGCGCCAATGGCTTTGGCATTGGTTCGGCGCTGTTCAAGCCGGGCATGACGCCCGCCCAAGTCGCCGAAAGCGCCGCCACCTTTGAAGCGGCCTGGGCAGGTACCATGCGGGCATGAATGCCAGCACTGACAACAACACCTTGATTTCTTTTGGCCTGTCCGGCCGCGTCTGCCTGGTCACGGGCGGCGCGCAAGGAATCGGCGAAGCCTGCTGCCGGCGCTTTGCCCGTGAAGGCGCCCTGGTGGTGATCGCCGACATTGACGACGTCCGCGGCGCTGCGCTGGCCAGCGAGTTGGGCGGCTTGTATGTGCATTGTGATGTCGGCGACAAAGCCCAAGTCGATGCGCTGGTGGCTGCCGCCATCAAAGCGCACGGCCGCATTGATGTGCTGGTCAACAACGCCGGTATTTTCAAGGCCTGTGATTTTTTAGACATCACCGAAGCCGACTTTGACGCCGTGCTGCGCGTCAACCTCAAGGGTGCATTTCTGGTGGCGCAAGCCGTGGCGCGTGAAATGGCCCAAGCCGGGCGCGGCAGCATCGTCAACATGAGCTCGGTCAACGGCACACTGGCCATTCCGAGCATCGCCAGCTACAACGTCAGCAAGGGCGGCATCAACCAGCTCACCCGCGTGATGGCGCTCGCTTTGGCTGACAAGGGGATTCGCGTCAACGCCGTGGCGCCCGGCACGATTGCCACCGAGCTAGCCGCCAAGGCCGTGCTGACCAGCGAAGAAGCCAAAGCCCGCATCATGAGCCGCACGCCGCTGCGGCGCCTGGGCCAGCCGGCCGAGATTGCCGACACCGTGGCCTTTCTGGCCAGCGATGCGGCCAGTTACATCACCGGCGAAATTGTGGTGGTGGACGGCGGGCGCATGGCGCTGAACTACACGGTCTGAAAGACTGCGCTCAAGCCTTGGCGGGTGCAGCCAGCCACTGCGTGGCCAGCTCAACCCAGTAAGTGCCACCCAGCGGGATCAGATCGTCGTTGAAGTCGTAGCTCGGGTTGTGCAACATGCAGGGCCCGCCACCGTGGCCCATCTCGCGGTGCGCGCCGTCCCCGTTGGAAATGAAACAGTACGCGCCAGGCTTAGCTTGCAGCATGTAGGCAAAATCTTCAGCGCCCATGGTGGGCTCTTGCATCAGCACTTTGTCGGCACCCACAATGCCATTCATCACCTTGCGGGCAAAGTCAGCCTCAGGGGCACTGTTGATGGTGGGCGGGTAGTTGCGAGAAAACGCGAAATCGACACTGGCGCCAAAGCCGGCACAAAGTTGCTCGGTCAGCGCCTGCATGCGCGCCTCGATCATATCGAGCACTTCAATACTGAAAGTGCGCACCGTACCCTGCAATTCGCAGGTATCAGGAATCACATTGGTCGCCTCGCCGGCGTGGATCATGGTGACCGAGATCACGCCCGCGTCCACCGGCTTCTTGTTGCGCGTGATGATGGTCTGAAAGGCCTGCACCAGCTGGCAAGCCACCAGCACCGGGTCAATGCCGTTGTGCGGCAATGCCGCATGACCACCCTTACCGCGCACGGTGATCTTGAACTCATTGCTAGACGCCATCACCGGGCCGGCACTCACTGCAAAAGTGCCCACAGGCGCGCCGGGCCAGTTGTGCATGCCAAACACCGCTTGCATGGGAAACTTGTCAAACAGGCCGTCCTTGATCATCTCGCGCGCGCCGCCGCCGCCCTCTTCGGCCGGCTGAAATATCAGGTAAACAGTGCCGTCGAAATCACGGTGCTTGGCAAAATGCTGCGCGGCCGCCAGCAGCATGGCCGTGTGTCCGTCGTGGCCGCAGGCGTGCATCTTGCCCGGCGCGGTGCTGGCATGCGCAAACTGGTTGAACTCCTGCATCGGCAGCGCATCCATGTCAGCACGCAGCCCGATGCCACGCCCACAAGCGCCACCGTCGCGCCCATGGATGATGCCGACCACCCCGGTGGTGCCCATGCCGCGGTGCATTTCGATGCCCCAGCTGCTGAGTTGTTGCGCCACCACTTCGGCGGTACGCAGCTCTTGGAAACACAGCTCCGGGTGGGCATGGATGTCGCGCCGCACGCTGGCGATGGAGGCTGCTTGGGTGAGGATGGAGTCAATGAGTTTCATGCTGGTGCTCTCTTGGATAAAACAATCCTAGCAGAGCGCGCTAAGTAGCAAAAGCGCCAGCGCCTGCAGCGCTGGTTTGGCGCACAATGAACATTCATCCCCCCCTTGGGGTCCCGTTTTTTACCAACAGGGCTTTTTATGCGATTTCTGCACACCATGCTGCGTGTCGGCAACCTCGAGCGTTCTATTGAGTTTTACACCCAGGTGATGGGCATGAAGCTGCTTCGGCGCTCAGAAAACCCGGAGTACAAATACAGCCTGGCGTTTGTCGGCTACGGCAGCAACCCGGATCATGCCGAGTTAGAGCTGACCTACAACCACGGGGTGGACAAGTACGAGATGGGCACGGCCTACGGTCACATCGCGCTGGGCGTGCCGGACGCTTATGCCGCCTGCAACAAGATCAAGGCCGCCGGCGGCCAGGTCACGCGCGAGGCCGGCCCGGTCAAGGGCGGCACCACAGTGATTGCCTTTGTCACCGACCCGGATGGTTACAAAGTCGAGCTGATCGAGCGTAAAGACAACGCAGACGGCGCCGGACTGCGCTGAACCTGGCTCAAGCCGACCGGCGCGCCAGGGCGCTGGCCTCGCGGGCCAGCGTGGTGATGCGAGCCCAGTCACCGGCAGCCAAGGCATCGGCGGGCACCAGCCAGGAGCCGCCCACGCAGGCCACGTTGGGCAAGGCCAGAAACTCCGGCGCATTGGCCAGGCTCACGCCGCCGGTCGGGCAAAAACGCACATCGGTGAAGGGACCGCCCCAGGCCTTGAGCATGGCCGGCCCGCCCGCCTGCATGGCCGGAAAAAACTTCAACTCGGTGTAACCGTCTTCCTGGGCCATCATGATTTCGCTGCCGGTGGCGACGCCGGGCAAGAGCGGCAAACCGGCGTCGCGGCAAGCCCGGCCCAAGCTCTGGGTGTAGCCGGGGCTGACCGCAAAGCGTGCGCCGGCCCGCAGGCTGGCCTGCACATCAGCAGCGCTGCGCACCGTGCCGGCGCCGGCCACGGCTTCGGGCACCTCGCGGGCAATCGCTTCTAAACAAGCCAACGCTTGCGGTGTGCGCAAGGTGACTTCGAGCATGCGAATGCCACCGGCCACCAGGGCACGCGCCAACGGTACCGCGTGCTGGATGTCATGCAAAACAATCACCGGGATCACCGGCGCGTCTTGCATCACCTGCAAGGCTGTGAGCTTGTCCTGTTGAATCAAAGCCATGATGCTGCCCCTTCTTCGGCTGTGAGGGCCTGACGTCGCATGCCCGTGAACAGTTCACGACCTATGCCCATCGAATTACTCGCACGCAAGGCTTCGGGCATCTCAGCCGGCGCTCTTGCTGTCCACTCGGCGTCTGTCACCAGCACGCGCAACTCACCCACTAGGCTGTCCAGGCGGATCACATCGCCGTCGCGTACTTTGGCCAGCGGCCCGCCCGCCGCTGCTTCGGGCGACACATGGATGGCGGCTGGCACCTTGCCCGAGGCGCCGCTCATGCGGCCGTCAGTGACCAGCGCAACCTTGAAGCCCTGGCCCTGCAATACCGACAAGGGCGGCGTGAGCTTGTGCAACTCGGGCATGCCATTGGCTTGCGGGCCCTGCCAGCGCACCACGCAAATCACGTCGCGCGCCAGCTCGCCCGCCTGAAAGGCCTGGTGCAATGCTTCCTGTGAATCAAAGACACGGGCAGGTGCTTCGATCACATGACGGTCTTCAGGCACAGCCGATACCTTGATCACACTTCGGCCCAAATTGCCCTGCAGCAGCCTGAGTCCACCGGTCGCACTGAAAGGCGCTTGCACCGGCCGCAGCACGCTCAGGTCTTTGGACGCTCCGCCGTCGTGCCAAACAATCTTGCCCGCCTGCATGGAAGGCTCGCGGGTGTATTCGCGCAGGCCCTGGCTGCGAACGGTCAGCACGTCTTCATGCATGAGGCAGGCATCCAACAACTCGCGAATCACAAAGCCGGTGCCGCCAACGCGCTGGAACTCATTGACGTCAGCGCTGCCATTGGGGTAGACATGGCAGAGCAGCGGCACCACGTCGGACAAGGCTGAAAAGTCATTCCAATCAATGGTGATGCCGGCCGAGCGGGCCACGGCCACCCAGTGAATCAGGTGATTGGTCGAGCCGCCGGTGGCCAGCAGCGCGACCATGGCATTGACGATGGCGCGCTCGTCCACGATGCGGCCGATGGGCGCGTAGCGTTTGCCCAAGGTGATACTCAGCACAGTGCGGGTGGCTTCGCGGGTCAGCTCGTCGCGCAGATCATTGCCGGGGTTCACAAAGGCAGTGCCGGGCACGTGCAGGCCCATGGCTTCGAGCAGCATCTGGTTGCTGTTGGCTGTGCCGTAAAAAGTGCAGGTGCCGGGGCTGTGATAGGACTGAAATTCGGATTCCAGCAACTCGTCACGGCCCACCAGACCTTGCGCGGCTTTTTCGCGTACAGCGGCTTTCTCTTTGTTCGACAGGCCCGAGGGCATGGGGCCGGCCGGCACAAAGACCACGGGCAAGTGACCGAAGTGCAGCGCACCGATCAAGAGGCCGGGGACGATCTTGTCGCACACGCCCAGCATCAGCGCGCCGTTGTACATGTCGTGCGACAAGGCCACGGCAGTGGCCATGGCAATCACGTCGCGGCTGAACAAGCTGAGCTCCATGCCCGGCGTGCCTTGCGTGACGCCGTCGCACATGGCCGGCACGCCGCCGGCCACTTGCGCCGTGGCGCCCTGCTTGCGCGCCTCGGCCTTGATCAGTTCGGGATAGCGCAGCAGCGGCACGTGCGCAGACAGCATGTCGTTGTAGGCGTTGACGATGCCGATGTTGGGGGCTTTTTCGGTGACAATTTTAAAGCGGTCATCGAGCGGCGCGCCTGCCAGTGCGTGCGCGAGGTTGGCGCAGCCCATGCGGTCCGGGTTGGCATCGCGCGTGGAGGCGTCGGCCAGTCGTGCCAGATAGGCTGAGCGCTGCGTACGGCTGCGCTCAATGATGCGCTCAGTGATGTAGTGGACTGTGGTGTGAAGCATCGGAAATTTTCGAAACTGTAATTTAGTTACTTTTTGAATGGTAACCGGTTACCACCCCCGACCAAGCCTCCAAAGTTACCGCTGGGTTACCAATTTTTCGGGACAAATGCGCTGCCAAAGAGTACAGTTGAAAGCCGTGCCATCCAGACCTCCACTTCGCCCCTTCATGCCCACGCCGGGCCCCATCGTCCAACGCGATACGCAGACGATGCTCAGTCAGGTCAAAGCGCAATGGGGCGGGGTTTCGGATATTTGGGTTTTTGGCTATGCCTCCTTGATCTGGCGACCTGAATTCGAGTTCGAAGAACACCGCCCTGCCCACCTGCGCGGCTACCATCGCGCACTGAAAATGTGGAGCCGCGTCAACCGCGGAACACCCGAATGTCCGGGCTTGGTGTTTGCCTTGCTGTCCGGCGGCAGTTGCAAAGGCATCGTCTACAGAGTGCCCAAAGCCCGTGCTGCGCAAGCCCTGGAGCTGCTGTGGGAGCGTGAAATGCCCAACGGCGTCTACGACCCCAAATGGCTTGCCTGTGAAACGCCAGACGGCACCGTCAAAGCACTGACCTTCACGCTCTCGCGCAAAAGCCCTAACTTCACCGGCCAGCTTGAAACGTCCACCTACCGGCAGATTTTTGCGAAATCGCAGGGCCGTTTCGGCTCTACCCTGGATTACGCCAAACAAACATTTGAATGCCTGCAAAAAGTGGGGATTCACGACAAAGAGCTGGGCCGCCTGCTGGCACTGGCCACACCAGCACAAGCTGCCGGACCTGAGAGCCCCTAACTCCCGTCCTTATACTGAGCCACCCATGTCCGATAACACGACTTCCATCGCCGACCTGCGCAAAAGCTATGAGCGCGCAGAACTCAATGAAGACGCCTCGAGCCGAGCGCCTGGGCAACAGTTTTCAAAGTGGCTTGAAGAGGCTATTGCTGCCCAGCTTCCTGAGCCCAATGCCATGACCCTGGCCACCGTCGGCAGTGACTCGCGCCCTTCCACACGGGTGGTGCTGATCAAGGGTCTGGACGAGCGCGGCATTGTCTGGTTTACCAATTACGACAGCCGCAAAGGCAGGGAGCTTGCTGGCAACCCGCATGCTGCCTTGCAGTTCCACTGGGTCGAGCTCGAGCGCGTGGTACGCATCGAGGGCCGGGTCGAAAAAATCTCTGACGAAGAAAGCGACGCCTACTTTCACAGCCGGCCGCTGGACTCGCGCATTGGTGCCTGGGCCAGCCCGCAAAGTGAAGTCATCAGCGGCCGCGGTGTGCTGGTGGCCAATGCGGCCAAGTTCGGGGCTCAATTTTTGTTGCAACCACCGCGCCCGCCGCACTGGGGCGGCTACCGGCTGCTGGCCGACCGCTGGGAATTCTGGCAGGGCAGGCGCAGCCGTTTGCATGACCGCTTGCGCTATACGCAGCAAGCCGGCGGCGACTGGTTGCGCGAACGCCTGGCGCCCTGAAGGCTCAGTCCTTGGCCGCTGTGAGCGGCTCAAGCGGCCCGATCCGCTCTATCCTCTGGCCTTGCACTGCCGCCAATTCAGCCGGCGTCACCTGCTCAGGCGCAATTTCGGCCAAAGGCAGCAGCACAAAAGCGCGCGACATCATGCGCGGATGGGGCAGTGTCAAGTTAGCCTTTTCGCTGTGAAAATTGCCAAAGCGCAGCAAGTCCAGATCCAGTGTGCGAGGCGCCAGCCTGTAAGGCCGCTGCCTGCCGGCAGCGTTTTCGATCGATTGCATAAAAACCAACAGGTCTTGCGCGCTGAGCGAAGTCTCCAAGGCCAGGACCGCGTTGAGGTAATCCGGCGATGGCGGGTCCATAGGGACGGCGTCATCATCCAAGGCTGGGGTCTTGTAAATGCCCGAGCAGGCGATGACCCGACTGTGCGCGGCGCTGTCCAGGGCTGAGCGTGCCTGGCGCAAGGCGGCATGGGCGTCACCCAGGTTGGCACCCAGCGCGACATAGGCAGTCACCATGGGCGGCGCGCTCCGGGCTTTCAATCCCCAGAAGGGGTTTCGGGCTGGCTTGCGCTGCCGGCGCCCTCTGCCTGGCCGCCGCTCTTGCGGCGACGGCGACGCTTGCGGGGTGCGGCCTCACCATCACCGCCCGGCTGCTGCGCTGCTGCATCCAGCGCCGTATCAAGCTCAGGTCTGCGTACACGCACCCGCGGCGATGGCGCCTTGGACTGTTGCTCAAGCCGCGCCTGCTCGATCATCTCGTGGCGCTCATCGTCGTAGGCGGTACTGAATTTTTCCCACCAATCGGGCAAGGCCTTGTCGATCTCACCGGTC
>JBIKHX010000082.1:0-7642 GCA_044361945.1 Polaromonas sp.
AGCAGGGACTCGGTGCACTGATACAGAGCGCAGGATCTTTCTTTCAAATCGATGTGATTTACGTGGGAATTGTCTGCATCGGTGTGGTCGCCATGACCATGGACATGGCCTTGCGCGCAGTCACCCGGCGCATGATCCGCTGGCAAGAGCGAGTGGAGGCCCAATGAGCACACCCCGCATCCAATTTGACAAAGTTTCTTTTGATTTTCAAACCGAGAACGGGCCATTGCGGGTGGTGGACGGTGTGTCCTTGGACATCCGGGAAAACGAGTTCATTTGCATCGTCGGTCCGTCAGGCTGTGGCAAAACCACGCTGATGAACCTTCTTGCAGGCTTTGCCAAGCCAACCGCAGGAAGTCTGACGCTGGATGGCAATCCGATACAGGGCCCGGGTCGAGATCGCGGTGTCATCTTCCAAGAGTACGGCGTTTTTCCATGGCTCACCGTAGAGCAAAATATTCTTTTCGGCTTGCGGCTTTCCGGTAGCAAGACCCCTGCTGCCGAGGCTGAATCTGTATGCCGCAAGTATCTGGAGTTGATGGGACTGACAGATTTTGCGAAGGCTTTTCCTAAAACGCTCTCAGGCGGTATGCGCCAACGCTTGGCGATTGCACGAGCCTATGCGGCCCAACCCGAGTTCCTTTTGATGGACGAGCCTTTTGGGGCGCTGGACGCGCAAACGCGTTCCAAGATGCAGAACTTGCTGCTCGAAGTTCTTCAGCGAGAAGGCAAAACAGTGATGATGATCACGCACTCGGTAGACGAGGCTGTGTACCTCGCCTCCCGTATTGTTGTGGTGACTGCGCGACCTGCGCGCATCAAGGAAATTATAGAGATTCCGTTCGGCTACCCGCGAAGCGAGAGCCTGCACGAAACGGCAGAATTCATTGCCATCAAAGCGCACGTTCGCGATCTTGTGATGGCGGAGTATGAAGTGCAGCAGCGTTTGGGGGTTGCCTCTGGTTAGCATGGCAGTAATGTCAATTTTCGGTTTTTCTTCACGATCTAAAGGAGATTCTCATGAGCAATAACTTACAACTTCGTCGCCGCAATATCGTCTTGGGCCTGGGTGCTGCTGGCTTGGCCAGTCTGGGCGCCCCGGCTATCGCGCAGCAGCGCACCAAAATCCGCGTGGGTTATGTGGACACCTTGGCCGTGACGGGTCAGCTGTGGACGGGTGTTCATCGCGGGCATTGGGCGAAAGAGGGCATTGAGTTTGACCCGGTCAAGTTCAATACCGGTCTGGAACTCTTCAACGCCATGATCGGCGGAAGCCTGGACATGTTGTCCACTGGTGCAGTGATCTCCAACTTTCCCGCGCGCGGGCAGGGCAAAGCTTTTTTAATCAACAACATTGAGTTTGCTACGGCTCAGCTGTGGATCCGGGAAGACCAAGGGGTCAAGACATGGGCTGACCTGAAGGGTAAAAAAATCTCCACTACCCTGGGGACCACGGCTCACGTGTTCCTGGATGCGGCCTTGCGCGCTAACGGCTTGGATCCTGCAAAGGATGTTGAGCTCGTCAACCAGGGGATGCCTGTGGCTGTTACCTCCTTCATCTCCGGTGCCGTCCCTGCAGTGGCCTTGTGGGTGCCATTCAACATGCAGGTCCGCCAGCGCGTCCCTGGGGCCAAAATGCTGGTAGATGCCTCGGCCTATTTCCCCAAGTCTGCCATCGTCGGTGGCTGGGCAACACGAGCTGACTACTTTGAAAAAAATCGCGCAGTGGTTGCACAGGTCGTGCGCGGCTGGGCGGCTTCCAACGACGATCTGATCAAAAATTCAGCGACTATCCTGCCAATCATTCAGGCCAAAAACTACGAGCAAGTTCCATTGGCCGAATTGCAGGAGCAGTTCAAGGCGTCCAAGTACCACACTGCATCGGAGTGGCAAAAACTCTATCAGGACGGCACGGCATTGGGATGGCTGCAGCAAGTGACAGATTTTTATGCGCGCTTTGGCGGTATTCAAAATCCAGTGCCAGCCAAGACATATTTCGACACTTCTTTGCTGTTGAACGTCAAGGCCTGATGGTTGGCATGACCAGCCCTTGCTGACTGAGCTCCGTGCTTGAGGGTGCGGAGCTCAGTCAGCCAGGCATGGAGTGGGGTATTTGTGCTGCAGGCAACTGTCTGCTCACCGCCTCAAACCAAGTGCAATTCAAATTTCAACAGCGTGTTCAACTGACCTTGCCTTTTCTTTCCAAGACACCATGAACATCGCCGCTACAGCCAAAGGTTTTGACTACATCATCGTTGGCGCGGGTTCAGCGGGTTGTGTTTTGGCCAACCGCTTGAGTGCAGACCCGGCTTGCCGTGTCTTGCTGCTCGAAGCAGGTGGCGCATCCCAGGGGTTTTGGTTGCGTTTGCCGGTGGGCTATTTCAGAACCATCAACGACACCCGGTTTTCCTGGCAGTTTCCAGTAGAGCCGCAGTCCTACACCATGGGCCGGACTATGGTGTGGCCGCGCGGCAAGGTGCTGGGCGGCTCCAGCGCCATCAATGGTTTGCTCTACATACGCGGTCAGCGCGCAGACTATGACGATTGGGCTGCGTTGGGTGCTAAGGGCTGGGGCTATGACGATGTTTTGCCTTTTTTCAAACGCTCTGAGCGCTACGAAGGTGGTGCCAATGATTACCACGGCGACAGCGGCGAATTGGGCGTATCGGACTTGCGCAATGACCATCCCTATTGCGAAGCTTGGTTGGATGCTGCAGCCCAAGCCGGCCATGCCCGTACCGATGACTTCAACGGTGCGCAGTCCGACGGCATGGGTCGCTATCAGCTGACCTTGCGCGGGCACTGGCGCTGCGATGCGTCCACCGCTTTTTTGCGTCCCGTGATGGGCCGCAAAAATCTGCGCATCGTCACCGGTGCACATGTCACACAAATACTTCAAGAAAACGGGCGCGCAGCGAGCGTGCAATGGCTGCAATCGGGTGAGCGCCAGGAGGCGCGTGTGGACGGCGAAGTGCTGCTGGCCGCCGGCGCTTTGCAGTCACCGCAGATCTTGCAACTTTCGGGTATCGGGCCGGCGGCCTTGTTGCGCTCTCACGGCATTGCGGTCAAGGCTGATGCTCCCGATGTGGGATCAAATTTGCAAGACCACTACCAGGCGCGTGTGATTGTGAAGCTGCGCAAAGCACATTCACTCAATGACGATGTGCGCAACCCTTTGCGGCTGGCGCAGATGGGCGCGCAATGGTTGTTTCAGCAACGCGGACCCTTAACTGTTGGCGCGGGTCAGGTGGGTGGGCTGGGGTGTACCGAGCATGCGCAGGGCGGCCGTGCTGATGTGTTGTTTAACGTGATGCCTTTGTCAGTCGATAAGCCGGGGGATTCACTGCACCGTTTCTCCGGGTTTTCTGCATCGGCAACGCAATGCCGGCCTGTGTCCAGCGGCACGGTTCAATTGCAATCTGCAGACCCGACGCTTGCGCCGCGCATCGTCTCCAATTATTTGCGCGACTCTCAGGACGTGCGTGTGCTGGTGGCAGGGCTGCGCCAGTTGCGTGAAATTTATGAGCAACCGGCTTTTTGCGGCTTGGTGACGGGCGAAGAATATTTCCCGGGCAATGGCGTGATCGGCGACAAGGCTTTGGAAGCCTTTGCCCGCGAGCGCGGCGGCACGGTCTATCACCCCGTAGGCACGTGCCGCATGGGCGCAGATCAACAGGCCGTCGTGGACGAGCGCCTGCGCGTGCGCGGCGTGGATGGCTTGCGCGTGATTGATGCTTCTGTGATGCCGCGCCTGGTGTCCACCAATACGAATGCGGCCGCTATCATGATCGGTGAAAAAGGTGCAGCGATGGTGCTTGAAGATGCACAACGCCGTGCCCCCGTTCATGCTTCAATTTGATGCGTGTATCTCCCTGATACGCACTTAAAACCCGAAAGAAAATAATGAGCGATTACCCTGACACCCAACTTTATATCGACGGCCAATGGCGCGCAGGTTCCTCTGGCCGCAGTCTGCCGGTGCGCAACCCTGCCACCGGCGAGGTGTTGGCGCAACTGGCATGCGCTGACTTGGACGATTTAGCTCAGGCCGCGGATGCCGCGGAGCGGGGCTTTGAGGTCTGGCGCCGTACCAGTGCTTTTGAGCGCTACAAGACCATGCGCAAAGCCGCGCAGTTGCTGCGCGACCGGGCAGACGCTGTCGCCCGCTTGATGACCATGGAGCAGGGCAAACCTCTGGCCGAGGCGCGGCTGGAGGTGATGGCCGGGGCAGACACCATCGACTGGTTTGCTGAAGAAGGACGGCGCGCCTATGGCCGCGTCATCCCGGCGCGCCAGCAGGATGTTTACCAACTGGTGGTCAAAGAACCGGTGGGGCCTGTTGCGGCATTCACGCCCTGGAACTTTCCGATCAACCAAATCGTGCGCAAACTCGCTGCCGCGCTGGCTGCAGGTTGCTCCATTGTGGTCAAGGCCCCGGAGGAAACGCCTGCTTCGCCCGCAGCCCTGATCACCACCTTCATTGATGCCGGTGTTCCCGCTGGCGTGATCAATCTGATTTATGGTGACCCTGCACAAATCTCTTCGTACCTCATTGCGCATCCGGTGATTCGCAAAATCTCTTTTACCGGCTCCACCGCGGTAGGCAAGCAGCTGGCTTCTATGGCCGGTTTGCACATGAAGCGCATGACCATGGAACTGGGTGGTCATGCCCCGGTGATCGTGTTCGACGACGCAGACATCGCATTGGCCGCCAAGACCATGGTGGCCAGCAAGTTCCGCAATGCCGGCCAGGTCTGCGTGTCGCCCACCCGGTTTCTGGTGCAAGAGGGGGTGTACCGCGACTTCGTAGCCCAATTCCTAGAGCACACAAGCCAGCTCAAAGTGGGCAATGGACTGGATGCCGCCAGCAGCATGGGGCCGCTGGCAAATCCGCGCCGCGTCCAAGCCATGCAAAGTTTGACAGAAGATGCCTGCGCGCAGCATGCGCAACTTCTGCTGGGTGGTAAACCGATGAAAGGGGCGGGCAATTTTTGGGAGCCTACTGTGTTGACGGAAGTGCCCAACCAAGCGCACGCCATGTCTGACGAGCCCTTCGGCCCCATGGCCTTGATCAACCCCTTTGCCACGTTTGACGATGCAGTGCGCGAAGCAAACCGCTTGCCCGCAGGTCTTGCGTCCTACGCTTGGACCCGGTCTGCGCGCACCGCGCAACAAATCGGTGGCGCCTTGCAGGCCGGTATGGTCAGCATCAACCACCTCGGCTTGGGCATGCCTGAAACACCTTTTGGCGGCGTTAAAGATTCAGGCTACGGATCCGAAGGCGGCACCGAAGCACTGGAAGCCTATCTGAACCCCAAGTTCATTACGCAAGCCGGTTTGCTTTAAGGCGGGGCTGGGCGGGTGAAGTGGTCGAATTTTTGCTTTTCATTTTTTCTTCTTTTCACTGCCCTGTGTTTTTTGTATGTCGGGTTGTACCGGCTCGACGAAAGGAAAGCGCGCCCGCGCTTTGACTGTGGTCGGCCCGGCAGCCCCGGAGCCACGAATAAAGCGCTGGCTTTCATCTACAAAAGGTTGGTAGGCCCAGTTAGGTGTTGCCTCGGACTGGCTGGCCACTTCCGCCAAAAACAGACGCTCGCGTTGGCTCGCCAGGATGCGAGCGTGCATGTCGGCAGGGTCCCAGTCTTGCACCAGTCGGGCGTGCAGATGCTCCTCGGTCTGTGCATAGGCACTTTGCCCTGCCATGTTGTGGAGTTCATCCGGGTCTGTTTCAAGGTTGAACATCAACGGTGCCAGGCCATGCGTGAAGATGTATTTCCACGGGCCCATGCGCACCATGCGCGAGGGGGCCATCACGCCCTCGGAGCTGTATTCCGAAACCACGCAGCGCTGGTCTTCAGACCCGCCTTGCAGCAAGCCCAGCAGGCTTTGTCCATGCAAGGGGCCTACCGCGGGTGGCGGCTGCCCATGATGCGCCAGGTCCCTGAACGTGGGTAACAGGTCCACCAGCGAGACATGGTCGGCTACCCTGGCTGGCGCAAAGCGATCAGGCATGGAGACAATCAGCGGCACACGCACCGATGATTCGAAAAAGCATTGCTTGAACCACATGCCGCGCTCACCCAGCATTTCACCGTGGTCGCCGCAAAACACCACGACGGTGTTGTCCTCCAGCCCGGTTTCTTTGAGCACGTTCAGGATGCGGCCGATTTTTTCATCCACATAACTGACCATGCCGTAGTAGGCGTGGCGCGCGCGGCGTACTTGCGCTTCGGACACGCTGTACAGATCTTGCGCATGCGCCACATAGAGCCATTGGCTGTGTACGTCTAAGTCGTCGTAAGCAATGGGAGGTACACGCGGAGCGTCGATTTCATCTTCCCGGTATAAGTCCCAAAACCGCTGCGGGGCCACAAAGGGCGGGTGCGGATGGGTGTAAGAGACGGTCAGAAAAAAAGGTTTGTCACGCGGCGAGCGTGCCAGGTCGTACAGGCATTGAGCGCCCTTGTATTCGACCTCGTCGTCGTAGTCGATTTGCATGCTGCGAACGCAGGGCCCAGCCTCCAGTACCGGGCGCATACTCACGCCGGTTGGCCTGAAGCTGGGGCCTTTGAGCCAGTCGGGCGTCCAAGCAAAGTCGGCCGGGTAAATGTCGGTGGTCAGGCGTTCGTCAAAACCATGCAACTGATCTGCGCCAACGAAATGCATCTTGCCGCACAAAATTGTGCGGTAACCCGCCTGACGCAGATAGTGCGCCATGGTGGGCGTGGCCGATGCGAATTCGGACGCATTGTCATAAGCACCCAGTGAATGCGGCAAGCGCCCGCTCAGCATGGACACGCGAGACGGGGCGCAAATCGGGAAATTGCAATAGGCGCTGTCAAACACCACGCCGCGCTTGGCCAGCGCGCTCAAGTGCGGCGTCTTGACCACCGGGTGCCCGTGAAAGGGCAAAGTCTGCACAGCCAACTGGTCTGCCATGACCAGCAAAATATTGGGTTGCGCCTTATTCATGGGGTCAGTGCCTGGTGAGGATTTATTCAAGTTTGATGCCGGCATCCTTGACCACTTTGGTCCATTGCGTCAACTCTTGCTTGAAAAAAGCGTCAAAAGTTTCGGGCTTGCCGGGCTTGGCACTGTTCATGCCGGCATTGGCCAGGGCCTGCCCGAAGTCTTCCAGCAGCAGCACTTTATTGACTTCGCTGACCAGCTTGTCCACCACCGCTGGAGGCGTGCCTTTGGGCGCCAACAGGCCCAGCCATTGGTCTACCTCAAAATCTTTCATGCCTGCCTCGGCCATGGTGGGAATTTGGGGAATGCTGGGCATGCGCTGCTGGCTGGTCACCGCCAGCGCGCGCAGTTTTCCAGCTTTGATTTGCGGCAGGGCAACCGCCGCATTGGCAAACTGGTAATCAATGCGTCCAGCGATTTGGTCTGTGATGGCTGCTGGTGCGCCGGTATAGGGGATGTGCACTACGAATAAATTGAGACGCGATTTCAAGAGCTCGCCTGTCAGGTGCGCGGGTGAACCTAAGCCTGCTGAGGCGTAGCTCAGCCTGCCAGGTTTGCTTCGCGCGGTATTGATTAAATCCTGCAAAGACGTGATGTTGCTGCTCGGTTGCACCACCAGAACCAGCGGGCCATAGGCCACCATGGCCACGCGCTCGAAGTCCTTGACAGCATC
>JBIKHX010000083.1:0-7553 GCA_044361945.1 Polaromonas sp.
CAGACCCATAGCCTGTATAGCCGAAGCCGGCGGGCCGATGAAGACCAGCCCGGCTTTGACGCAGGCCCGGGCGAACTCTTCGTTCTCGCTCAAAAACCCGTAGCCCGGATGAATCGCTTCGGCTCCGGTGGCGCGGGCGGCCTCGATGATGCGATCCCAGCGCAAATAACTCTCGCCGGGAGCGCTGCCGCCGATGTGAACCGCCTCGTCGCAGGCGCTCACGTGTTTGGCATCGGCGTCGGCGTCGGAATAGACCGCCACCGTCTGGATGGCCATGCGCCTGGCTGTGGCCGCGACGCGGCAGGCGATCTCACCGCGGTTGGCGATCAGGATTTTTTTGAACATGCGGTCTTTCAAACTCGTAGCCTTAAACCAGCCAAGTGGGCGGGCGCTTGTGTAAAAAAGATTGCAGACCTTCCTTGCCTTCGTCGCTGGCGCGTATGTCGGCAATGCGGCGGGCGGTGTCTGCGCGCAGGGCTTCGCTCATGGGTGCGGCGCTGACATCGCGCACCAGCAGCTTGCAAGCGCGTGTGGCCAGCGGGCCGTTGGCCGCCAAGCCAGATACCAGCGCTGCCACTTCGCTGTCCAGTTGCTCCGGCGCGCACAGCGCGTGCACAAAGCCATGCGCGTGGGCCTGCGCTGCACTAAAGCGCTCGGCCGTGAGCATGTAGCGGCGCGAGGCCTGCACGCCCAGTGCGCGGATCACATAGGGGCTGATCGTGGCGGGCAACAGGCCCAGCCGCGCCTCAGACAAACAGAAGGTGGCGCTGTCGGCTGCCACCACCACATCACACACCGCCGCCAGCCCCATGCCGCCGGCGTAGCAGTCACCCTGCACGCGGCCAACGATGGGCACCGGACACTGGTCCAGGGTCCACAACATGTCGGACAGCTTTTGCGCGTCAGCGCGGTTTTGCTCCCAGCTGAAGTCGGCCATGGCGCGCATCCAGTTCAGGTCGGCGCCGGCACAAAAAGCCTTGCCACGCGCGCCCAACTGAATCACGCGCAAACCAGGCTCGGCAGACAGCGCGGCAAAGGTGCTGGTGAGCGCAGAGATCAACTCTTCATTGAAGGCGTTACGCACCTCAGGCCGGTTCAGCCAGACCTCGGCCACGTGGGCCGAGGGACGGTGCAGTTCAATCACGTTCATGCGACGGCCCTTGTTCGTTGTTGTTGGTGGTGAATGGTTGGAGTCTTTAAACCGCGCCGCCCTGCCAGGGCCGCGGAACCGGCTTTGCCGGGCCGCAGGCGCAGCACCCCCTCGGGGGGCAGCGACCACACGAAGTGGAGAGCGTGGGGGCTCATCAGTACCGCTTGGCAACTTCTTCGAGCATCACTTCGGTGGCGCCGCCGCCAATGGCCAGCACGCGCGCGTCGCGCCACAGACGCTCGATGGCGGTCTCGCGAATGAAGCCCATGCCGCCGTGGAACTGCTGGCAGGTCTGCACCACCTCGTTGACCAGCTCGCCGGTCAGCGCCTTGAGCATGGAGACCTCCTGCACGATGTCATGGCCCTGCGTCACCGACCAGGCGCAGTGGTACATGAACTGGCGCGCCGCGCGGGTCTTGGCGTCCAGCATGGACAGGCGCTGGCGAATGGTCTGCTGGTCCCACAATGTGCCGCCGAAAGCCTGGCGCTGCTTGACATAGTCCAGCGTGATTTCTAATGCGCGCGTGCAATGCCCCACCGCCATGGCCCCCAGCGCAATGCGCTCGGTCTGAAAGTTTTTCATGACCGAGTAAAAGCCCTTGTGCTCCTCACCCAGCAGGTTGCCGGCGGGGATGCGCACATTGTCAAAAATAAGTTCGGCGGTGTCGGACGACAGCCAGCCGGTTTTCTTGAGTGCGCGGCCGACCGTGAAGCCGGGCGTGCCTTTTTCCACAATAAAGATAGACATGTCACGCCGGCCCGGTCCGGTCTTGGCGGCCACAAAGTACAGGTTGGCATGCACGCCGTTGGTGATGAACATCTTGGTGCCGTTGATCACCCATTCGTCGCCTTCACGCCGCGCGTTGGTGCGGATGCCCGCCACGTCCGAGCCGGCGCCGGGCTCGCTGATGCCAACCGCCGTGATCAGCTCGCCAGAGGTCACGCCCGGCAGGTAACGGGCTTTTTGTGCGGGCGTGCCCGCATGGTGCAGGTGCGGGCTGGCCATGTCGGTGTGCACCAGCACAGTGATGATGAAGCCTGCAAAGGTGGACTGCGACAGCGCCTCGGCAAACACCAGATTGGTCAGCGCATCGCCCTCGCCGCCGCCGTACTGGCCCTCGTACATGAGGCCCAGCAAACCGGCCTGACCCATGCGGCGCAGCACATCGCGCGGCACCATACCGGTCTCTTCCCATGCGGCCGCATGCGGCTCGACCTCTTTAGCGATGAAGCGGGCGATCTGGTCGCGCAGGAGTTCGTGCTCGGGGGTTTCGTAGATGGTGGCGTTCATGGTGAGAGTCTCAAAGTGAGTGCGTTATTTTTGCGGGGAAATGCGCCAGGGGTTCATTGCGGCTTCCAGACCACATCCGAGTCCACGGCGTACAAAGTGCAAGGGTTGCCGTAGCGCTGGCAGTTGCCCAGGGCACGCCCTGCAGCGTAGTCGCCACGGGCCACTCCAAACCCCCCTTTACTACTCACGGCAAAGGCACGAGGTAATGCCATTTCCAAAAACTTGGCGTAGGCGGCTTTACCGGACGCGCCTACCGGTACAGAAGACGTGGCTTCAATAGCTGCAAAGGCACTGGGTGGCGGTGCTTTCACGATTGCAGGGCGGTCAAAGCCCAGTTGGCTTAAAAAGGCGTCCACCACGGGCAACCACTGGTCCATATTGGTGTTCAGGCCGCTGTGTCCGTCCTCACCAACAGGCGCGAATCCCTTAAATTCGGCTATCCCGCCACCGTCGACCCAGGCCTTGTGCCAGTTTTTAGGATTTTCCGGCCCCCAGTATTTATCGTTTTCCCAGTACAGCCAGAGCATGGGAACTTTGGCGTCCTTGGCAATCTGACCCCAGTACTGCGAAGTGGCGCCTGGATTACAGGGCCTGCCGGGGTTGTTGTCCGGATTGCCGCCGGTGCCCCCCGAAAAATTGATGCCGCCCACCAAACCTGCTGGCGCACGGCCCACCGTGGCCACCGCGGTCAGGCCGCCAACGGACTGGCCGGCCACCACCCAGCGGCTGGTGTCCACATAGGGCAAGGTTTTGGCAAATTCAACCGCGGCCAAGACCTGTTCCGAGGCAGCAATAGACATGGGCTCGATGCTGCGGCAGCCACTGTTTTCAGGGTCGAAACTGCCATAGGTTTCCCAATAGCCTATGCGGTTAGGAACCAGCACCACAAAACCCTTGGCCACCAAGTAGCGCGCCACCGATTCAGGCCGGTAGCGCCCTTGGCTGGCGCGCCTGGCTTGCACCGCCCGGCCATGGTTGAAAACGACCAAAGGAAACGGCCCGTCGCCAGGCGGACGGTACACCGTCATGGGCAGCGGCTTGGTCTCCTGGCGGCCAAACATGTCTTTGACAGTGGCCTGGGTACGCAGCAGCTCCTCTCGCAGGTCTTTGGCCAGCACTTCGGGCGCTGCTGCGCTGGGTTTCTCTTCTTGTGCCCACAAGCCGCTACACAGCTGCAGCGTCAGAAACAATGCAAAAAAGACTTTCATCGTGCGCCCCGGCTTACATCCGGAACACGCCAAATTGAGGCTCGCCAATCGGCGCATTCAGCGAGGCCGACAGGCCCAGCGCCAGCACGCGGCGCGTGTCGGCCGGGTCGATGATGCCGTCGTCCCACAAGCGCGCGCTGGCGTAGTAGGGGTGCGACTGCTGGGCGAACTGGTCGAGTACGGGTTGCTTGAAGGCCGCTTCTTCGTCGGCGCTCCATTGGCCGCCGCGGCCTTCAATACCGTCGCGCTTGACGGTGGCCAGCACGCCGGCCGCCTGCTCGCCGCCCATCACGCAGATGCGCGCATTCGGCCACATCCATAAAAAGCGCGGAGAAAAAGCGCGGCCGCACATGCCGTAGTTGCCAGCGCCGTAACTGCCGCCAATGATCACTGTGAACTTGGGCACGCTGGCCGTGGCGACGGCGGTAACCATCTTGGCGCCGTGGCGGGCGATGCCTTCGTTTTCGTATTTTTTGCCGACCATGAAGCCTGTGATGTTCTGCAAAAACACCAGCGGCACCTTGCGCTGGCAGCACAGCTCGATGAAGTGCGCGCCCTTTTGCGCGCTCTCGGAAAACAGCACGCCGTTGTTGGCAATGATGCCGACCGGCATGCCTTCGATGTGCGCAAAGCCGCACACCAGCGTGGCGCCAAAACGCGCCTTGAACTCATGGAACTCGCTGCCATCGACGATGCGGGCGATCACCTCGTGCACGTCGTAGGGCTTGCGCGTGTCGGCTGGGATCACACCGTAAAGCTCGCTCGCCTCATAGAGCGGCGGCAGCGGCGTGCGCAGGGTTTGGTAGGCGCGCTTGCTGCGGTTCAGGCTGGCCACTGCCTGGCGTGCCAGCGCCAGCGCGTGCGCGTCGTTTTGGGCCAGATGGTCGGCCACGCCAGACAAGCGGGTGTGCACGTCGCCGCCGCCCAGGTCTTCGGCGCTCACTATCTCGCCGATGGCGGCTTTCACCAGCGGCGGGCCGCCCAGAAAAATGGTGCCTTGGTTCTTGACGATGATGGTCTCGTCGCTCATGGCTGGCACATAGGCGCCGCCCGCCGTGCAGCTGCCCATAACCACGGCAATCTGCGCAATACCCTGCGCGCTCATGTTGGCCTGGTTGTAGAAGATGCGGCCGAAGTGCTCGCGGTCCGGGAACACATCGTCCTGGTTGGGCAGGTTGGCGCCGCCCGAGTCCACCAGGTAAATGCAGGGCAAATTGTTTTGCATCGCTACTTCCTGCGCGCGCAAATGCTTTTTGACTGTCATCGGGTAGTAAGTGCCGCCCTTGACGGTGGCGTCGTTGCAGATGATCAGGCAATCGACGCCGCTGACGCGGCCGACGCCGGCAATCAGGCCGGCGCAGGGTGCGCTGTCGCTGCCGTCGCGGTCCGGGTACATGGCCAGCGCAGCCAGCGGTGCCAACTCCAGAAACGGCGTGCCCGGGTCCAGCAGCATCTGCACGCGTTCACGCGGCGGCAGTTTGCCACGCGCAACGTGTTTGGCACGCGCCGCCTCGCCACCGCCGGCTGCCACTTTGGCGAGCTGCACCGTCAGGTCTTGCACCTGCTCGCGCAGGGCGGCCGCATTGGCCTGAAAGTCGGCCGATCGGGCGTTGAGCTGGGTTTGCAGAACTGACATGTGTTTCCTTGTTACCGGGTGCCGCCATAAAGCATGCGCAGAGTGCCCGAAAAAGCAAACTGCGCGCAGCTGCAGCAAAGCGCTGCGATAGCAGGCTGAATCAGAGCCCGGCCTGAGCGCCTTCGCCCAAGGCGATGTCCAGCATCATGTCGCTGGCCAAGGGGCCCACATCGCGCTGCAGCGCCTCGACCGACATGGAGGCCGGGACGCGCAATTGCGCCTTGACCTTGAATGTCTTTTGACCACCCGTGCTGCTGCGCACGATGTCGGTGTGAATGCTCTCAATGCTGATGGCGCGCTCGGCCAGCAACTTGGTGAGCTTGCTGACGATGCCGACCTGGTCTTCGCCGACCAGTTCCAGTTCGACCAGACGGTGCGAGGCGGGCAGTGCCGCACCTTCGCTGCCGGCGATCACCACCTGCAAGCCGCTGGAGGCCAGGCCTTGCAAAGAATTGGTCAATGCCTGCGCGTTTTCGCGCGGCACCTCGAAATGAACCATGCCGGCAAATTCACCTGCCAGCCGGGTCATGCGGCTGGCCGCCCAATTGGCGCCGAAGCGCTGGGCACGATCAGCCAGTGAATTGACGATGCCTGGGCGATCGGTGCCGACGATGGACACCACCAGCGAGGTGCTGGTGGGCGCCGCCTCGCCGGGCAGCACAACAGCCTTGCGGATCATGGGGGCGCGGGTGGCAAAAGCCGGGTCTTGCACATTTGCCGGCACCTTGCCGGTCAGGCGCGCACCGTGCACCACTTGGCGCAACAGAGCGATGCCCATGGGCGCGAGCGCGCGCTCCCACAACTCACGTGCGTTCTCACCTTTTTTGACAAAGCACCAGTCCTGCGCGGCAATGCCGCCGGCGTCCCAGCCATCGGCCAGATGGTAGACCGAGCCGCCGGCAATCGCGTCGCCTTCGAGAATCGTCCATTCCACCGCTGCGATGCCGCGGTGCCTGGGCAACAGCGACGGGTGGTAGCCGACGCCACCCAGGCGAGAACGCGCCAGCGCCTCGTCACTGACGCGGGCATGGGTGTGGGCGGCAATGATCAGCTCGGTGCCCTCGGGAATCGCGTGGCCGGGCACAATTTTGGGGTTCTCCAGCACATGCAAGGCAATGCCGGCAGCACGCGCAGCGACAGCCAGGCGATCTTCCTCAGCCGGCGCCACAATGCCGGTGAACTCAATGCCCTCTTCGTGGCGCAGCGCCTCAAAAACTGAAGCCGCAAAAAAACGGGAACCCACCAGTGCACATTTCATGGAAGTCACTCTTTGGAAAAAAGGAGGCGCTGCCAGTCAAAGCGCTGCCAGCGCGGATCGAAGTGTCAGCCGGCGACGGCTTCGGCTACGTTTTCGGTCAAGCCGACACGGTCTAAGGCATCTGCCAAATTGGCCACGGTGTGGTCAACATGGTGCCACTTGTCCAGGCCGAACAGGCCGATACGGAAGGTCTTGAAGTCCGGCCGCTCATCGCACTGCAGCGGCACACCGGCAGCCGTTTGCAGACCTTGCTCGAGGAACTTCTTACCTGTGTGGATATCCTGGTCGGTGGTGTAGCTGACCACCACGCCCGGCGCCTTGAAGCCTTCGGCAGCCACACTGCGCAGACCGCGGTCTTCAAACAGCGTGCGTACTTTTTTGCCCAGCAGCTCCTGCTCGGCCTTGACCTTGGCAAAACCGTAGGCCTGGGTTTCTTTCATGACGCTGCACAAACGCGTCAGTGCGTCTGTCGGCAAGGTTGCGTGGTAAGCATGGCCGCCTTTTTCGTAGGTTTCCATGATCTGCAGCCACTTTTTCAGGTCGCAGGAAAAGCTGGAGCTGGTGGTGCCTTCGATGGCGGTGCGGGCCCGCTCGCTGAGCATGACCATGGCGCAGCAAGGCGAGCTGCTCCAGCCTTTTTGCGGCGCAGAAACCAGCACATCAACGCCCGTGGCTTTCATGTCCACCCACATGGCACCCGAGGCAATGCAGTCCAGCACAAACAAACCGCCCACCGCGTGCACGGCATCGGCCACGGCGCGCAGGTAGTTGTCGGGCAGGATCATGCCGGCAGAGGTTTCAACGTGCGGGGCAAACACCACCGCCGGCTTTTCTTTGGCAATAGCGGCCTGCACTTCGGCAATCGGTGCCGGGGCCCAGGGAGCTTGTGCTTCGGCGGCAGCTTGACGCGCCTTGATCACGGTGTGCGTAGCCGGGATCTGGCCCATGTCAAAAATTTGCGTCCAGCGGTAGCTGAACCAACCGTTGCGAATGACCATCACGTGCTTGCC
>JBIKHX010000085.1:0-7528 GCA_044361945.1 Polaromonas sp.
GATACCCCCTGAGCTCGTGCACCCGGGCGCTCAGGCCCTCAAGCTGGTTGCTGATGAGGTTGATGCGTTCTGCTTCCATGATTCATTCCTGTGGGTGATGTGCGGGCCCCTGGTTGAGGCGCAAACCCGTATTTTCTCACGCCAGAAAGTCTACGATCAAACGGGCCAGTTGTTCAGGCTGGTCGTGGTGCAGCATGTGGCCTGCGTCGGCGATGACAGCGCTGCGCACATCGGGGACGGTTTTCAGTCGTTCGTGGTAATCGGCCAGGGTGTAGCTGCCTTTCCACCATTGGGCCATCGAGTCGCTGTCGGCTTGCACGGACAGCAGCGGCGCAGTGATTCGCTTGTAAACCTCCAGCATTTCGTCAAGCCGGTAAATATGGGCGCTGGTCACCTTGTGGCCCGCGTGGCCCTGAATCCTCCATTGCCCGGTGGCATCCGGGCTGGCCCAGCGACCGGCCAGCCAGTCGGCCTTGTCCCGTGGCAGACGCGGGTTGGTCTTCATGAGCCGCTGCGCAACCCCTGCCACATCGGCATAGGGTTTGAGGGCGCTGTCGCCGCGGTGCAGGCTTTTGAGTTCGTCCATCCATTGGGCATAACGGCCAGGGGCCTGGCTGGGGCGCGTGGCTGCCATGCCAAAGCCCTCCAGGTTGACCAGACGGCGTATGCGCTCGGGCCGCACACCGGCGTAAATCATGGCGACATTGCCGCCCATGCTGTGGCCGACCAGATCGACCGCTTGGCCGGAGCAGAAGTAGTCCAGCAAAAAGTCCAGGTCGGCCAGATAGTCGGGAAACCAGAAGTTGTCGGCCTCACCCGCGCCGGTCTGGCCAAAGCCGCGCCAGTCCGGCGCGATGATGCTGCGGCCGGCGGCAAAGGCCTCAGGCAGGGCATCCACCATGAACTGGTAAGAGGCGGCCACGTCCATCCAGCCGTGCAGCAGCACCAGCGGCGGGTAACGGTCGGTGCCTGATGTGTCCGGACCCCAGCGCAGTACGTGGTATTGCAGGCCCCGTATAGGGACAAACTCGGAGCGGGATGTGCGTTTTTCTTTGTACATTGGACAGATCATAAGGAGCATCGCTTCAATGCACAGCCAAGAACCAGACAAACACATGGCAGGCACAGGGCCGCAAAGGGCAGACCAGTACGACGCGCTGCACAGCCGTTTTCGCTGGCAGGTGGACACCCACTTCAATATCGCCCAGGCCTGCTGCCAACGCTGGGCCGCTGAAAGCGTCGGCAAAGGCCCGTCGGCGACGCCTCCCCGAACGGCCATCCGTATCCATCGCCCGGGTGCCAACAGCATGGACTACAGCTTCGCCGACTTGCAACATTCGGCTGATGCGCTGAGCCTGGCGCTGGGCGCGCTGGGCGTGCGCCGTGGCGACCGCGTGGCCATTGTGTTGCCGCAATGCTTTGAAACGGCGGTGGCCTACATGGCCGTGCTGCAAATGGGGGCGGTGGCCATGCCACTGTCGATCTTGTTCGGGCCTGACGCCCTCGAATTCCGGCTGCAGGACAGCGAAGCTGTGTTGGCCATCGCTGATGAAAATGCCATGGCCAGTCTGAAAGCCGTGCGCCCCCATTGCCCGGCCTTGCGCACCATGCTTGCGGCCGGACGGGCACAAGGCCAGGGTGACATGGACTACCACCATGCACTGGCCGCCCACCCGGGCGTGTTCACGCCCGTCAAGACCCTGGCTGAAGACCCCGCCATCCTGATCTACACCAGCGGCACCACCGGTCAACCCAAAGGCGCTCTGCTGGCGCACCGCGCCTTGATCGGTAATTTGCCGGGCTTTGTCGCTAGCCAGAACTGGTTCGGCTTTGACGGTAAAACCAATACCAGCTCGCAAGCGGTTTTCTGGTCACCGGCCGACTGGGCCTGGACCGGCGGGCTGATGGACGCGCTGCTGCCTACGCTGTACTTCGGCCGGCCCATCGTGGCCTACAACGGCCGCTTCAGCCCCGAGCTGGCCTTTGAACTGATGGCCACGCAAGGCGTGACCCACACCTTTTTGTTTCCGACCGCGCTCAAAGCCATGATGAAGGCTTATCCGCACCCGCGTCAGCAATTCAAACTTCAACTCAAAGCCATCATGAGTGCCGGCGAGGCCGTGGGCGACGCCGTGTTTGCCTACACACGCGATGAGCTGGGCGTGATCGTGAACGAAATGTTCGGCCAGACCGAGATCAATTACGTGGTGGGAAACTGTTCTTTGTTTTGGGATGCCAAACCCGGCAGTATGGGCAAGGCTTATCCGGGACATCGGGTGGCGGTGATTGATGACGCAGGCCGCGAGTGCGCTGTGGGCGTGCCGGGCGACGTGGCGGTCAACCGCTTTGACGTTCATGGGCAGCCCGACCCGATTTTCTTTTTGGGCTACTGGAAAAACCCGGCTGCCACCGAAGCCAAATTCACCGGCGATTGGTGTCGAACCGGCGACATGGCCAGGCGCGACGCCGACGGCTACCTTTGGTATGACGGCCGGGCCGACGATGTCTTCAAGGCGGCCGGTTACCGCATCGGGCCGGGTGAGATCGAGAACTGTCTGGTCAAGCACGCGGCCGTGGCCAACGCCGCTGTGGTGCCCAAGCCCGACAGGGAGCGCGGTGCGCTGGTCAAAGCCTATGTGGTGCTGGCCCCGGATTTTGCAGCGCAGCGCGCCCTTCAAGCCGGCGCTGGTGCCGTGGCAGACTTTGACCGGGCGCTCACAGCCGCTTTGCAAGCCCATGTGAAGGGTTTGCTGGCGCCCTACGAATACCCCAAAGAGATCGAGTTCATTGAAGCCCTGCCCATGACCACCACCGGCAAAGTGCAGCGCCGCGTGCTGCGCTTGCAGGAAGAGGCGCGCCAGGCTGAAGTCGGGCTATAAACTAGAGGTCTGCTGTGCTTTACGCCGCAACTTCATTTTTCACCCAACTCACCCCATGAAAAAAATCAAACTCGGCTCCAGTGATCTCCAGGTGACCCCGATCTGCCTGGGCACCATGACTTTTGGCGAACAGGTTGATGAAGCCACAGCGCACAGCATCCTGGACCACTCGCTGGCGCGCGGCATCAACTTTCTGGATACCGCAGAGATGTACTCGGTGCCCACGCGTGCTGAAACCTATGGCGCCACCGAAGCCATCATTGGCCGCTGGTTTGCCAAGCACCCGGCGGCGCGCAAGCAATTGGTGCTGGCCACCAAAGTAGCCGGACCTGCCCGCGCCGCACCCTGGGTGCGCAATGGCAGTCTGGACTTAACACCCGCCGACATCGTGCAGGCTTGTAACGACAGCCTGCGTCGCCTGCAGACAGACGTGATCGACCTGTACCAGATTCACTGGCCGGTGCGTCATGTACCGGCTTTCGGCGTCATGTATTTCGACCCGGCCAAAGATGTGCCGGTCACCTCCATCCACGACCAGCTCGAAGCCCTGGGCCGCCTGGTCAAGGCCGGCAAGGTGCGCGCCATCGGCCTGTCCAACGAGTCGCCTTACGGCGTGCATGAGTTTGTGCGCCTGGCCGAGCAGCACGGCCTGCCGCGCGTGGCCACCGTGCAAAACCCGTACTGCCTGCTCAACCGCACGGTAGACAACGGGCTGGACGAAACCATGTACCGCCTGGGTGTTTCGCTGCTGGCTTATTCGCCGCTGGGTTTTGGTTTATTGACTGGCAAGTACGACGCCAGCGGCACCACCGGCGAAGCCGCGCCCAAGGGTCGCATTTCTATTTATGAGTCGGTGCGCAAGCAGCGCTGGGGCCGTGTCGAAGCGCTGGAAGCAGCGCGCCGCTACAACGCCCTGGCCCGCCAGCACGGTCTTTCGCCCACCCAAATGGCACTGGCCTTTTGCTACACCAAGTGGCAGGTCGCCAGCACCATCATCGGCGTGACTACGGTGGCCCAGCTGGACGAAGACATTGACGCCCTGGGCATTGTGCTGCCGCCCGATTTGCTCCAAGCGATTGACGCGGTGCGCTGGCAACTGCGCGACCCGGCCGTCTAAGCCTCACCGGAGTCCCACTTGCAAGATCTTTCGCCATTGCTTGTTTGGGCCGCTGCGGTGCTGGTCGCCTACCTGATCGGCTCGCTGTCTTTTGCGGTGATCGTCAGCCGTTTCATGGGCCTGAACGACCCGCGCAGCTACGGCAGCAAAAACCCGGGCGCCACCAATGTGCTGCGCTCGGGCAACAAGCTGGCGGCAGTGGTCACGCTGTTGCTGGACGCCGTCAAAGGCTGGTTGCCCATGGCGCTGGTGCAGTGGCAGGGCGCTGCCTACGGCCTGGGTGACGGTGCGCTGGCCGCCGTCGGACTGGCGGCTTTTCTGGGGCACCTGTACCCGGTGTTTTTCGGCTTCAAGGGCGGCAAGGGCGTGGCCACTGCCGCCGGCGTTCTCTTCGGCGTGCATTGGCTGTTGGGCCTGGCCTGCATGGGCACCTGGGCGCTGGTGGCCTATGTGTCGCGCTACTCCTCGCTCTCAGCATTGTCCTGCGCCATGTTGGCGCCGCTTTACTACGTGCTGGGCGACCGCGGCCTGTGGTACGTGGACCGCTCGGTGCTGCTGATGCTGGTGCTGATGGGCGCGCTGCTGATTTACCGCCACCGCGAGAACATCAGCAAACTGCTGCAAGGCAAAGAGTCCAAGCTGGGCGCCAAGTCAAAAAGCTAAGTTTTTTTCAGTCGCGAAAGTTGTTGAAGCTCAGCGGAAATTCGCTGATTTCTGACTTGATGAGGGCCATGGCGGCCTGCAGATCGTCGCGTTTGGCGCCGGTGACACGCACGGCATCACCCTGAATGGCCGCTTGCACCTTGATCTTGCTGCCCTTGATGATTTGCTGGATCTTTTTGGACTGCTCGATTTCAATGCCGTTGCGCACCTTGCTGACTTGCTTGACCTTGTCGCCGCCGATTTTCTCGACCTTGCCGACGTCTAAAAAGCGGGCGTCGACGCCGGCTTTGGTGAGCTTGCTGCGCAGGATGTCGTTGATCTGATCGATCTGAAAATCGCTGTCGCCAATCGACGTGATTTCCTTGTCCTTGAGTTCGATCGAGGCCGAGGTGCCCTTGAAGTCAAAGCGCGTGCCGATCTCTTTGGCTGAGTTTTCAACGGCATTTTTGACCTTGACGAGGTCCGCTTCCAGCACGGTGTCAAAAGAAGGCATGGTGTTCTCGTTTTCGTTGAAATCGCGGGTGCGACAATCTCTGGATGTTAGTCGAGAAAAACGTCCCCCTCCAGCCGCACAACAGCTTTGGCATTGTGGCCAAGGCCCTGAGTCTGGTGCGCATCGGCTCCGAGGCCGACCTGGCCGCTGTGCTGGCCGACCCGGCGCTGCAGGCGGTGCCCAAGTTCATTTTGGGCGGCGGCAGCAATATTGTGCTCACCGGCGATGTCAAACCCCTGGTGCTCAAGGTCGAGATCATGGGCAAACGCCTGGTGAGCGAGACCGCCAAAGCCTTCATCGTGGAGGCCGGCGCGGGCGAAAATTGGCACGAACTGGTGGCCTGGACGCTGGCCAAGGGTTTTCCGGGGCTCGAGAACCTGGCCATGATCCCGGGTAGCGTGGGTGCCACGCCGGTGCAAAACATAGGCGCTTACGGTGTTGAGTTGCAAGACCGTTTTGATTCGCTGGACGCGATGGACTTGCAAACCGGCCAGACCTTCACGCTGGACGCCGCGCAATGCGCTTTTGGCTACCGCGATTCGGTTTTTAAACACGCCAGCAGCGCGGTGGCCGGCGGCACAGCAACTTTCGGGCTGGCGGGCCGGGCGCTGATCACACACGTGCGCTTTGCCCTGCCCAAGGCCTGGAAGCCGGTGTTGGGTTACGCCGATCTGGACCGCAAGATCGCGCAGACCGGCGAGGTGCCGACCACGGCGCAGCAGATGTTTGACTGGGTCTGCGAGATCCGCCGCGCCAAACTGCCCGACCCGGCAGTGATTGGCAATGCCGGCAGTTTTTTCAAGAACCCGACTGTCTCGCAGGAGCAGTGCGACGACATCATCCAGCGCGAGCCCAAGATCGTGCACTACCCGATGGCCGACGGCTCCATCAAGCTGGCGGCCGGCTGGCTGATTGACGCTTGCGGCTGGAAGGGCAAAAGCGTGGGCAACGCTGCGGTGTACGAGCGCCAGGCGCTGGTGCTGATCAACAAGGGCGGCCCGCACAACCCGGTGACGGGCGGTGAGGTGATGACGCTGGCCAAGGCGATCCAGACCAGCGTTTATGAGCGCTTTGGCATCCTGCTGGAGCACGAGCCCGTGGTGGTCTGAAGCGCCCCTGACTGGCTTTTACTTGCGGTCGTTGCCCAGTGAGGGCAGGGTGCCGTCTTCACCCAGCGTGAGCAAACCGCTGCGGGTGTAAATGCCCAGCTTGTCGCGCGTGTCCACGATGTCCAGGTTGCGCATGGTCAGTTGGCCGATGCGGTCCAGCGGCGTGAACGATCCGGCGACTTTTTCCATGCTCAGGCGCTCTGGCTTGTAGGTCAGGTTGGCGCTCTCGGTGTTGAGGATGGAGTAGTCGTTGCCGCGGCGCAGCTCGATGGTGACTTCACCCGTGACGGCGCGTGCCACCCAGCGCTGGGCGGTCTCGCGCAGCATGATGGATTGCGGGTCAAACCAGCGGCCCTGGTAGAGCAGGCGGCCCAGCTTGAGGCCGTTCATGCGGTACTGCTCGATGGTGTCTTCGTTGTGGATGCCGGTGATCAGGCGCTCGTAGGCGATGAACAGCAGCGCCAGCCCCGGGGCTTCGTAGATGCCGCGGCTTTTGGCTTCGATGATGCGGTTTTCAATCTGGTCGCTCATGCCCAGGCCGTGGCGCCCGCCGATGCGGTTGGCTTCCAGAATGAGTTCGGTCAGGCTTTCAAAGGTCTTGCCGTTCAGGGCGACAGGCTGGCCTTCTTCAAAGCGCACGGTGACTTCTTCGCGTTTGACTTCGACTTCGTCTTTCCAGAAAGCCACGCCCATGATGGGGTTGACGATCTTCATGCCGCTGGACAGGTGCTCTAGATCTTTGGCCTCGTGTGTGGCACCCAGCATGTTGGAGTCGGTCGAGTAAGCTTTTTCGGCTGACATCTTGTAGCCAAAGCCGGCTTGCGTCATGAAGGCCGACATTTCGGCGCGCCCGCCCAGCTCGTCAATGAAGAGCTGGTCGAGCCAGGGCTTGTAGATCTTCAGGTCGGGGTTGGTCAAGAGCCCGTAGCGGTAAAAACGCTCGATGTCGTTGCCCTTGTAGGTGCTGCCGTCGCCCCAGATGTTGACCTTGTCTTCTTTCATGGCGGCCACCAGCATGGTGCCGGTGACAGCGCGGCCCAGCGGCGTGGTGTTGAAGTAGGTGACGCCGGCGGTCGAGATGTGGAAGGCACCGCATTGCAGCGCGGCAATGCCTTCGGCGGCGAGCTGGCGCCGGCAGTCGATCAGGCGGGCTTTTTCAGCGCCGTACTGCATGGCCTTGCGCGGAATGTCTTCGTAGTCGGGCTCATCAGGCTGGCCGAGGTTGGCGGTGTAGGCGTAGGGGATCGCGCCTTTGAGTTTCATCCAG
>JBIKHX010000086.1:0-7440 GCA_044361945.1 Polaromonas sp.
CAACATCCGCCGCAAAATTGTGCTTCTGGCCATCTGGGCCCTGATGCCTGTGGTGCTCTGGCTTGAGCCCTCACTCTTCGGTTTGATTGTTCCCGCTAACGGTTTGATGGAGTTTCTCAACGACGTTGGCCTGTCCTGGCTGGCGCTGGGTGTGGCCGGTCTGCTGTTTCGGGTGCTTCAGTTGTGGGTACAAAAGGACTTGATGACCGGCTTGGTCTGGGCCTTGAAAATTATCACCGACCCCTTTCACGACATCATGCTGTACTACAAGGCACCTTTGGCTCTGTTGCGCGGCGAGATGATCGACCCCATGGAACACGTTCGTCACGATTGAACAGGTCCCATGGATTTGCCGGCAGAGTCTTCAAAAGCCCTGCCGGCAAGCCCCTCAGCGCGGTTGGCGCAGCATCTCTCTGAAAATCCCTTTGCGAATGGTCTTGTTGCTTTGCTCAGGACCATCCCACCAACCGGCATCTTGCATGTCTTGCGCCGCTTGGGTAAAGCGCTTGGCCACTTCGGCAAACTCCTCATCACCATAGTTCAAACTGAAAATGAGACGGCCACTGCCAACCCAGCTCAAGGCCAGACCATGCGCACGCAGGTAAAACTGCAGCATCCAGTTGTAGCGCGATGGCTTGGTGTAGAGCACCGTCCAGACAGTCGACATGTTGGCCACGCGAACCGGCAAGCCCTGCTCGGCCAACATGCTGTTGAGCTGATCGGCCCGTCCATCCCAGCGCTCATCTATCCCCTCATAAAGCCGCGCTATTTCAGGTGTTTGTTGCGCATCCAGAAATGCCTTCATGGCGCCCATCACATAAGGATGCGCATTGAAAGTACCACGGGCAAAGCAGATGTCGCCGGGACGCTCTTCGCGGAAACGCTTCATGTATGTCGACCGGCCGCACACAACACCGACCGGCAAGCCGCCACCCAGCGTTTTCCCATAGGTGACCATGTCGGCCTGCACGCCAAAGTAGGCTTGCGCGCCGCCAGGTGCCAGCCTGAAACCGAGAAACACCTCGTCAAAAATCAAGACGATGCCGCGTTGGGTGCAAACCTCACGCAGTTGCTTGAGCCAAGCCGTATAGGCAGCCCGGTCATAAGCCACTTTGCGGCTGCTGTCGACCAGGGACGAGTCTCCCGGAGCCGGCGAATTGGGGTGCAGGGCCTGCAAGGGGTTGACCAACACACAGGCAATGTCTTTGCGGGTACGCAGCACATGCAAGCTGCGCTCGTCCATGTCTTTGAGTGTGTGCGTTTCACGCGGGGGCAGCGGATTGCCCGGCCCCGGTTGAACGTCTTCCCACCAGCCGTGGTAAGAACCGCTGAAACGCACCAGATGACTGCGCTTGGTGTGGTAGCGGGCCAGTCGCACGGCCTGCATCACGGCTTCTGTGCCGGACATGTGAAAAGACACCTCATCCAGACCAGAGATGGTTTTAAGGCGCTGCACATTCTCGAGCACGCATGGATGGTAAGCACCGAGTACGGGGCCCAGGTCTTTGGCCGTCTGCTGACCGGCTTCAATGCTCGCCTTATAGAAGTCGTAACCCAAGAGGTTCACGCCGTAAGAGCCGGTCAGGTCATAAAAAACGTTGTCGTCAAGATCGGTGACTGTGACGCCCTGCGAAGCTTTCAAGAAGCTTCCACTTTTAATGTGCCGGCTCAGGAAATCACTGTATTGGTAGGGCACCCGGTAGCGACCTGTGAACTGCATGTCCGAAATGATCTCCCGGGCGCTGGCCGTCATGGCGACGCTTTGGGGGAAACGCGCGGCGTAGAGCGCTGCCAGTTTAAAAAATCCGTCGCGCCGGCGTTCCACCACCACGCTGCTGGCGCCATCGGAGTTAAAAAACATGGTTTCGTCGTAGTTATAGCCAGGCAGCAGGCCGGCAATGCGCTTGGCGATGCGCGAGTGGCCGGCCAGCGACCGGTGTTTGGCACGCGAGAGTTCAAGTCTTTGTTTGGCTTTAGGCAATACCCAGGCCAGAGCGCCGAGTGCCATCAGCGGAAATGCCATGCTTTGGTCCATAAGTTCCCTTTAAATTGAAACTCAACCCTAACCAAGTTTGTTGACAGTCTTATGAAAATGAATTTTTTCCGTCAATTTTTTCTTCAGGAAGATATTAATTTTTTACTCACCAACCGGGTGCCGCGCATTTTTCTGACGCGGTGCATGGGCTGGTTCAGCCAAATCCAAAGCCCGCTGCTGACGCGTTTGGCGATTCGCGTCTGGCGCCTTTTCACCACGTTGGACTTGAGCGACGCCAAAAAACAGTCTTTTGGCAGCTTGCATGAATGCTTTACCCGGGAACTGCTGCCCGGCGCCCGCCCCATCGCCACAGATGCGGCGGTCTTGTGCAGCCCTTGCGACGCCATCGTGGGCGCCTTCGGTCAGGTAGTGGATGGGATGGTTTTGCAAGCCAAGGGCTTTCCGTACTCGGTGGCCGAGCTGTTTGGCCCCAGCCAGGACACATCTGACTTCAAGGATGGTTGTTTTGTCACCCTGCGCCTGACCTCTGCCATGTACCACCGCTTTCATGCGCCGCACGACTTGCAGGTAGAACATGTCACTTACATCAGCGGCGACACCTGGAACGTCAACCCGATTGCACTGCAAAGAGTTGAGCGCTTGTTTTGCCGCAATGAACGCGCGGTTTTGCGCACCCGCTTAAGTGCCACAGGTCATCCGATTGCGCTGGTGCCTGTTGCGGCCATATTGGTGGCCAGCATGCGCTTTCATTTTCTGGATGTCCTGATGAACTTGCGCTATCGCGGCGCCAACGAAATCCCCTGCGCCGCCCAATTCAGCAAAGGACAGGAACTTGGCTGGTTTGAGCATGGCTCGACCATTATTTTGTTTGCGCCGGTGGGCTTTAAAGTTTGCCAAGGCATTCAAACCGGTGAGGCGATGCGCATGGGTCAGGCCTTGTTACATTTGCCAGAAGCTTTATCAAACTGACGTCACGAATGAGATGAACAGCAGTCAACCCCGAAAAATCTGGAGAAACTTATGAAAATTAGCGTTTTTGGTGCCGGCTATGTGGGCTTGGTTACCGCCGCCTGCCTGTCTGAGATGGGCAATACCGTGATGTGCATCGATGTCGATGCCAAACGCGTCGCCGACTTGAAAAACGGTATATCGCCCATTCATGAAGCCGGGCTTGAGCCCATGCTTCAGCGCAACGCAGCAGCCGGTCGTCTGACTTTCACCAATGACGTGGCCGCAGCTGTAGAGCACGGCACGATCTTGTTCATTGCTGTGGGCACGCCGGCGGCCGAAGACGGCTCGGCCGACCTGCAACATGTGCTCAAGGTCGCAAAGACCATCGGCGAGAACATGCATGACTACAAAGTGGTGGTGAACAAAAGCACTGTGCCCGTGGGCACGGCAGACAGGGTGCGAGAGACCATAGGCAGCGTGTTGAGCCAGCGCGGCACGGCCCTGCCTTACGCGGTGGTGTCGAACCCTGAGTTTCTCAAAGAGGGTGTTGCGATTGAAGACTTCATGCGTCCGGACCGGGTGATTGTTGGCTGTGACAACGAACAAGCTGCGCTGCTCATGCGGGCGCTTTATGCCCCCTTTTTGCGCAACCGCAACCGCCTGATCTTGATGGATGTGCGCAGCGCAGAGCTCACCAAGTATGTGGCCAATGCCATGCTGGCCACCCGCATCAGCTTCATGAACGAAATGGCGATGCTGGCTGAGCAAGTCGGCGCAGACATTGAACAGGTTCGCGTCGGCATCGGCAGCGACTCGCGCATAGGCACCAGTTTTCTTTACGCCGGCTGCGGCTGGGGCGGCTCCTGCTTTCCCAAAGATGTTCGTGCGCTGGCTCACATGGCAGAAGACTCAGGCCTTGAATTGAGCATCATCAATGCCACCCAAACGGTCAATGACCGTCAGCGCAGCCTTTTGGGCAGACGCATCGTCAAGCGCTTTGGTGAAGACCTTGCCGGGATGCAGTTTGCAGTTTGGGGCCTGGCCTTCAAGCCGGGCACCGACGACATGCGCGAGGCGCCCAGCGTGGAGCTGATCAATGAACTGCTTCGCCGGGGCGCCAGGGTGCGGGCCTTTGACCCGGTGGCCATGCAGCGGGCAGCCGACATCTGGGGAAAGCAAGCCGGCTTTGAACTCTGCAAAGACCCGATGGCCGCGGCCGAAGGCTCTGACGCGCTGATTGTGGTGACCGAGTGGCACGAGTTCCGCAGCCCTGACTTTGCCCAGCTCACCAAGCTGCTGCGTCAGCCCGTGATCATGGACGGCCGCAACTTGTATGAGCCGCGCATGATGGCAGAGCTGGGCTTTGACTACACCGGCATCGGCCGCTCAGCCCGCGCGAAAGCGCTAGAGGCCGACGAATAGCGCTAAATTACTGCGAGCCAGACACAAAAAAGCCCGCAAGCATAGCGCTAGCGGGCTTTTTTTGGAGCGTGTGACTTACTTTTTCTCGGCAGGCTTGACCCAGCCAGACACAGTGCCGGCAACCGACTTGGCTGAATCAACAGTTGAGTCATAGGCGCTCTGCAGGGTGCTGCAGCCAGCAACCATGAAACTCGCGAGGACCAGTGTGAGAACTTTCAATGCTTTAGTGCTAGAGGTCATGGGAGAGTGCTTTCTTGAGGTAAAAAAGACCGAAATCTGATGGTGGCCTGGGGCGGAATCGAACCACCGACACAAGGATTTTCAATCCTCTGCTCTACCGACTGAGCTACCGGGCCAAGCCGCAGATTATATATCAGCGAAGTGCTGCTTTTTGCAGCGCTCAAGCTGCGCGTTTGCCGCGGCTCAAGTCAACGCCGAGTTGCTTGAGTTTTCTGTAAAGGTGGGTGCGCTCGAGGCCGGTTTTTTCAGCCACGCGGGTCATGGAGCCGCCTTCACGGTGCAGGTGAAATTCGAAGTAGGCTTTTTCAAATTCGTCACGCGCGTCCCGCAAGGGTTTTTCGAGTGCGAAACTTTGCGTGGGTTTGGGGCTGGTGTCTTCCACAGGTTCTGAAAAAGCAAGCATGCCAGGCTGGCCGGCCCGCTCGCCGGCGTTCAGGCCGGACTGGTTGCCCGGAGTTTTGCGGGCAGATTGTTTGGTCAAACCGTTTTCAACGGCTTGCAGCAGTTTTTGCAGCGTGATGGGTTTTTCAAGAAATGCCATGGCACCGATCTTGGTGGCTTCGACTGCGGTGTCGATGGTGGCGTGACCACTCATCATGATGACCGGCATGGTGAGCTGGCCCGACGAAGACCATTCCTTGAGCAAGGTGACGCCGTCGGTGTCGGGCATCCAGATGTCGAGCAGAACCAGGTCGGGGCGGGCGCGGGCGCGGGCCAGCCGGGCCTGCGCGGCATTTTCTGCCAGTTCTACCTGATGCCCTTCGTCGTTGAGGATTTCGGACAGCAGGTCACGGATACCCAGCTCGTCGTCCACCACCAGAATATTTGCCATTGAATCGCACCCTTAACGTTGCTCGGTCTGAAAAGCCTTCAAGCCGCAGCTGTTGTTATGCCACAACTGCGAATGATAACGACACTTGGGCCCCTTGGACCGCCCCATCGGCCACGCGGTTAGAAATATCAATTCGGGCGCCGTGTTCGTCAGCAATTTTTTTCACCACGGCCAGGCCCAAACCTGTGCCTTTGCTCTTGGTCGTCACGTAAGGCTCGAAAGCGCGTTTCAGAATGTGGTCAGGAAAACCCGAGCCGTTGTCGCGCACGATCAGGCGCACGCGGCGGGCGCTGGTCGAGTATTCGGTTTTCAAGGTGATTTGCACGGGGTGCTCCCCGCTGCGGCCTTCTTGCGCATCCTGGGCGTTTTGCAGCAGGTTGTGTATCACCTGACGCAGTTGCTGGGCGTCGCCGCGGATGGCGGGTGCGGCAGGGTCAAGCTCTACGCGCACCGGCATGACGGTGGCGTCGTCGGCGTAGAGTTGCATGACATCTGTGACCAGCGCATTGAGGTCCAGCGGCTTGAGCTCTGCAGTTGGCAGGCGGGCGTAGTCCCTGAAGTCATTGACCAGGCGCTTCATAGCGTCGACCTGATCAACGATGGTCTTGACCGATTTGCTGAGCATGGCTTGCTCTGTGGGTTGCAGCTTGTCGCTGAGCTTCATCTCCAGCCGCTCGGCCGACAGCTGGATCGGCGTGAGCGGGTTTTTGATCTCGTGCGCCAGGCGCCTTGCAACTTCACCCCAGGCCTCGGCGCGCTGGGCTGAGACCATGGCAGAGACGTCGTCAAACACCAGCAGACTTTCGTCGGTGCCGGGCATCTTGGCGCCGCGCGCAATCAGCGTGACGGCGCCGTCCTCTGCGCCGACCGGCCCGCCGTGCAGCTCGAAGGTCTGCTGCCAGTGCTCCAGATTGTGTTCAGCGTTTTCAGCCAGGTAGGCCTCAAACTGAGATTGCACGCCACGGCCGAAGACGTCCAGCCCCGGCACCTCAGACAGCAACTGGCCGTGGTGCGTGCTCAGCGCAACGCGCAAAATACGCGCGGCACCCGGGTTGCTCGAGCGTATGCGGCCCTGGCTGTCAAGTACCAGCACACCCGCCGTGAGGTTGTCCAAAATTGCTTGCAGATTGGCGCGTGCAGCGTCGACCTGGCTCATGCTTTGCTGCACGGCCGAGCGTGCATCTGACAGCTGTTGCGTCATGTCGGCAAATGAACGTGTGAGTCCGCCCAACTCGTCCTTGCTGCTGAGCACCTCTTTGGGCCGCAAGTCGCCCTGCGCCACCTGTCGCACACCTTCGGCCAGCAGCAAGAGCGGGCGCGCTAACTGGGTGCCCAGCAGCACTGCCAGCAACACGGCACCGAACACCGCCAGAAACAGGCTCAGGGTGAGGGTGCCGATGTACATCTTGCGCAGACCGCTGCGGGCCAATGCACGCTCCTGGTATTCACGGTTGGCCTCTTGCACGGCAATGGCGTTGACTACCAGTTCAGGCGGCAGGTCTTCAGCGGCCTGTAAAAACCGTTCGCTGCTGCTGAGCCCGAAGTTCGAATCACTGACCAGCGCAAGCGCTCTGATGCGGGCAGTCGGTGCGGACGCTGCCGTGCCAGTCGGCAGCGAATCTTCCAAGCCCTCGATCTGGGTCGCCACACGTTGGGTACGCGCCAGCCGGAACTGCTGCGCAGATGGCCGGTCGGGCTGCAAAATATAGCGCGACTGACCGGCGCTGGAAATCAGCTGCCCCGAGGCGCTCCACAGCAACAGGTCCTTGACGCCGATTTGCTCACGCAGTCGTTCCAGCGCCAAACCGGGTGAAGGGTCATTGGCCAAGGGCAACTGTGTTGCCGCCTGACGTGTGCGGTTACCCAGGTCTGTCGCCAGGGCGTCCAGTGAAGAGCGGCCTAAATTCAGGCCGGCCGCCAATGCGCTTTCGACCTTGACGTCAAACCAGCTTTCGATGGAGCGCGACACGAACTGGTAAGACACCACATAAATGGTCAG
>JBIKHX010000013.1:0-16386 GCA_044361945.1 Polaromonas sp.
ACATCCGCAATGCCTCCGGTAATCTGTCCCTTGCTCACATCAGCCCAGGCGCGCAGAGCACCCTGGCCGCTGCTGATGGTCACGCCCGGCTGGTCGATTTGAATGTATTGACGCAGCAGCGACACATCGGCCCGGCTGAAATCGGCATACAACTCGCCCGACCATTCTTGCCAAGGCGATTGGCCGGTGATCAACAGCGGTGTGCGCAGCATCGCACGCAGGCTAAACCGCTCCCCCCAGGCCGGTGGCGGCGTAGCGTCCAGTCTAAAGTTGTGGCGCTGGCCGGGGTTGCGCAACAAAGCTTGTACCTCGGTCAGTTCCAGCGGCGGAGCGCCGCGCAGCTCGTCTGTCCAGCGCAGCGTGCCGTTGCGCAGCACGATTTCAGTCTGCGCCAGCACCCAGTTGGTAAAGACGTTGCGCTCGCTGTGGGGGGACAAACTCAGGCCGGCGACCTCGAGCTGACCATCGCTGCGGCGGCGAATGTCCAGCTCTGCGCCGTCAATGACCAGTTGCTCAAGCCCCAGGCGCCATGCTGATTGTGGCGAAAGCGCCGCCACCACCCTGGGCAGGCGAAGCGCGGTGCGTCCGTCGCTGTCCAGCAGGCTGACTTCGCGCAACTCAAAGGAAGGCACCAGACCTTTGGCCAACACCTGAATCTCGCCGATGCGCACCGGCATGCCCAGCGCGAGACTGGCCTGAGTTTCCAGGCTCGGGCGAAATTCGCTGATACGCGGCACAATGAAGCCATGCAGCAGACCCCAGCTGAGTACCACCACCAACCAAAAAGCAAGGACCAGCCACAGCAGTCCCTGAAGCATGCGGGCAAGCAGCCGGACATGGCGGGGCGGCGGCGGGTTAGGGTGAAGAGGAGCAGAAACCATGGGCTCTGGAATTATGACTGTTGCTCTTGATGTCCTCAACGCTTTTTACGTCTTCTGAGCCGGTATCCGGGCTGCCCGCATTGACTGCGGGCGTTGGGTCTGCGGCTGCCGGTGAGGGTGCGGCGGCTTATTCGCGCTTGGTGCAGCGGCTGCGCAGGCGCTATGCCGATTGTCTTGATCTCCTGCCCGCCGGTGCGCCTAAGCGGCAAACCATGCAAACCGCGCTTAACGTTTTGTTGGACCGGGGGTTGGACACAGGTGCCGCTTTGCGCGTGCTGCGCCAGATCGTGCTGGAGCGGCTGGTGGTTTTGGACTGTCAGCCCCCTGGTCCCGGCCCCGCCACGTTGTCGGTGGTGACCCTGGCCATGACCGAGCTGGCCGAACTGGCTTTGGATGTGGCCATGAACAGCACGCAGCAGGCGCTGGACGCGCTTTACGGCGCGCCCCTGCTGCCCGGCAGCGACACCGCTCGCGCCACGATGTGGGTGGTGGGCATGGGCAAGCTCGGTGCGCGTGAGCTCAATGTCTCCAGCGACATTGACTTAATTTATGTGTATGACCAGGACGGCCAGACGGCGGGCCGTGCCGACGGGCGGGGTCAGATCTCCAACCATGAGTACTTTGCGCACCAGGTCAAAGCGCTTTATGCGCTGATCGGCGACACCACCGAACACGGTTTTGTCTTTCGCGTGGACCTGGCCTTGCGGCCCAATGGCAACTCCGGCCCGGCGGCCATTTCGCTCAGCGCGCTGGAAGAATACTTTCAAGTGCAGGGCCGCGAGTGGGAGCGTTTTGCCTGGCTCAAAAGTCGGGTGGTTGCGCCGGCTTCGAGCTTGCAGCGCAAGGCCCCGGTCGGCCAACAAGGCGGTTCGCTGCAGGACTTGCGAGCGGTGGTGCTGCCTTTTGTCTTCAGGCGCTACCTGGACTACAACGTGTTTGACGCCCTGCGCAGCTTGCACCGGCAAATCCGCGAACAAGCGCATCGCCGCAGCGCCGGCCACCCCGAACGCGCCAATGACGTCAAGCTGTCACGCGGCGGCATTCGGGAGATTGAATTCACGGTGCAACTTTTGCAGGTGGTGCGCGGCGGCCAGTTTCCCGAGCTTCGAATGCGTCCCACCGTGGGCGCTTTGCAGCGCGTGGCCAGCGCCGGCCTGATGCCGCAGGACACCGCCGACGCATTGGCGCGTGCCTACGAGTTTTTGCGCCATGTGGAGCACCGCATTCAATATCTGGATGACCAGCAAACCCATGTGCTGCCCACCCGCGACGACGACCTGGCCTGGATCGCCGGCACCTTGGGCTTTGCGAGCAGCAGCGCTTTTTTGACAGAACTCGATGCACACCGCGAGCTGGTGGCCAGCGAGTTTGACAAACTGCTGGGCGGCACTGAAGTCTGCTTGACTTGCAACAAGAGCGGCAGCGAGGCGCAAGAGCTCGGCGAGTTGCTGGCGCAGATGTCGGCCGCCTGGCCGGAGAGCTTTCGAAACCGTTTGGTGGTGTGGAGCTTGCACCCGCGCGTGCTGGCCCTGCGCGAAGACTCTCGCGCCCGCTTGGCCCGGTTGGTACAGCGCACCGCGGCTTGGCTGCTGGAAGGCAAGGTCAGTGAAGAGGCGGCGCTGCGCCTGATCGACTGGATAGAGCCGCTGCTGCGCCGCGAAAGTTATCTGGCCATGCTGCTGGAGCGCCCGTCTGTCCACGAGCGCCTGCTGCGCTTGCTGGGCGCAGCCAAGTGGCCTGCCCGCTATTTGTTGCAACACCCAGGCGTGATTGACGAGCTGGCCGGCGACGATCTGATGCAGCAGCGCTTTGACGCCGGGGTCTTTGTTGCTGAGCTCAATCAGCGGCTGGCTTCTTTGAAGCGCACCGGCGAAGACGACGAAGAAGCTTGTTTGAATCTGCTGCGCCGCGCCCACCACGCCGAAGTGTTTCGCACACTGGCGCGTGACGTTGAGGGCGTGCTCAGTGTTGAGCAGGTGGCTGACGACCTGAGCGCGCTGGCTGAAGCCGTCTTGCACCTGACCGCCGACTGGTGTTGGCAGCGTCTGAAAATCCGCCACCGCGAGCAGCCGCAGTTCGCTGTCATTGCTTACGGCAAGTTGGGCGGTAAAGAGCTGGGTTACGGCAGCGACCTGGACATTGTGTTTGTCTACGAAGACGAGCACGAGCAAGCCGGCGAGGTCTACGCCACGCTGGTGCGCAAGATCATCAACTGGCTTACCCTCAAAACTGGCGAAGGTGATTTGTTTGAGATCGACACCGCCTTGCGTCCCAACGGCGGCTCGGGTCTGCTGGTCATCAGCTTTGCGGCTTATGCCAACTACCAGCAGCAACGCGGCAGCAACACCGCCTGGACCTGGGAACACCAGGCCATGACACGCGCCCGCTGCGTGCTGGGGGATGCAGCGTTAGCCACGCGTTTTGACGAGGTGCGCCGCGCTGTCATTACCGCGCCGCGCGAGTTACCCGCGCTGCGCGCCGAGATCGTGGCCATGCGCGAGAAGGTGCGCGCTGCGCACCCCGTTAAACGCAAGCCGGGCCAGCCCGTAGCAACGCCCGAGGCCGACAGCTTTGACGTCAAACACGGCACGGGCGGCATGGTGGACGCTGAATTTGCCATGCAATACCTGGTGCTGGCCGAAGCCGCGCGGCATCCGGAACTGGCCGACAACGTCGGTAACATCGCCCTCTTGCTACGCGCCGAGCAAGCCGGGCTGCTACCCCCTGGCGTCGGCCAGCACGCCGCCGACGCTTACCGAGAACTGCGCCGCGTGCAACACCATGCCCGTCTCAACGAAGAGCCCACCCAGGTCAGCCCTGAGACGGTGCAAGCTGAGCGCGCAGCGATACAAGCGCTGTGGCAAGCGGTGTTTGCTTAAAGCGCCACACTTGAAGCGCCACATTCATAGCGCCACACCACGCGCCTGCATGCCGGCAATCGCCGCCGCGTCGTAACCCAGTTCACTCAGCAGCGCCTGTGTGTGCTCACCCAGTTGCGGTGCTGAAGCGCGCACGCCCGGGCGTTGGCCGTCCAGGGTGATGGGCAACAGCACGGCTTGGCCGGGGCGGCCGTCGGGCAGGGTGATGGGTGCCAGGCCGCCGGTGGCCAGCAGGTGCGGGTCTTGCAGCAGGGCTTCGGGCCGGGTAATGGGCGCAAAGGGCAGCGCGTTTTTCTCAAAGATGGCGGAGAGTTCGGCCGCGCTGTAAACCGCCATGCGCTCGCGCAGCAGCGGCATCATCCAGGCGCGGGCGCGCACGCGGTCGTTGTTGGTCTTCAGGCGTTCGTCGGCTTGCAAGTCGGCCAGGCCAAAGACTTTGCAAAACACCGCCCAGGCGCTGTCGCTGACCACGGCCAGAAAAATCTGTTCGCCGTCTTTCACTTCAAACACGTCGTACACCGCCCAAGCCGAAATGCGCGCCGGCATGGGTGCGGCGGCCTGGCCGGTGACGGCGAACTGCATCATGTGCTGGGCCACCAGAAAGACGTTGTTTTCAAACAGCGCGCTTTGAATCTCCTGGCCGCGGCCGGTGCCATGCACTGGATGGTCGCGCTGCGCCAGTGCCGCCATGGCGCCGATGGCGCCGAACATGCCGCCCATGATGTCGTTGACGCTGGTGCCCGCGCGCAGCGGGTCGCCGGGTCGCCCGGTCATGTAGGCCAGGCCGCCCATCATCTGCACTACCTCATCGAGCGCGGTGCGGTGCTCGTAGGGGCCGGGCAAAAAGCCTTTGTGGCTGACGTAAATCAAGCGCGGGTTCAGCGCCTTGAGGCTGGCGTAGTCCAGCCCGAGCTTGGCCATGGTGCCTGGCTTGAAGTTCTCGCTGACGATGTCGGCGGTGGTAATCAAGCGAAGCACGGCTTCCAGGCCTTCGGGGGTTTGCAGGTCCAGTGCCAGGCTTTTTTTATTGCGGTTGAACATCGGGAAAAAGCCCGCGCCCGAGCCGATGAGCTGGCGCGTGGCATCGCCCTCGCGGCCGTGGCCAATCGGTTCGACCTTGATGACCTCGGCGCCCAGGTCGGCCAGCACCATGCCGCATGTCGGGCCCATCACCATGTGCGTGAACTCGACCACGCGCAGGCCTTCGTAGGGCAGGCGCTGTGGCGGGCTGCTGGCTTCAGACATACGTTACCCCTTGGTGTCCAACTTGCGCCCAACCTTGGGGCAGCCCGGCCTCGGGCGTCATGCCGTAGAGCGGCTCCCCTGGCAGGCCGGCTTGCAGCGGCGCGCGTGCGGCGATCAGCCGGGTCAGGTCAATGCCGGTGGCGATGCCCATGGCTTCGAACATGAAAACCAGGTCTTCGGTGACCACGTTGCCCGAGGCACCCGGCGCATAAGGGCAGCCGCCCAGCCCGCCCAGCGATGCGTCAAAGGTGCGCACGCCGGCCTCGTAAGCGGCCAGGCAGTTGGCCAGGCCCAGGCCGCGCGTGTTGTGCATGTGGGCTGCGCCGGCTTTGTCGCCGATCTCGGCTCGCAGCCGCATAAAGAGCCGGCGCACCTGCGCCGGGTTGGCGTGGCCCGTGGTGTCAGACAGGCCCACGTCATCAGCCCCGGCGCCTGCGCATTGCATGGCCAGCGCGATCACCTCGTCCTCGGGCACCGCGCCTTGCAAGGTGCAGCCGAAGGCGGTGGAAATGGCAGCCTCCAGGCCGACCTGCGGCGCCACGCTGCGGCGCAGCGCGTCGATCAGCCGCACTTCTTCGACCATGGCTTGCGGGCTTTTGCGCACATTGGCCATGGAATGGGCCGGGCTGGCCGACACTGGCACCGTGATCTTGTGCACGCCGGCGGCCAGCGCCGCTTGCGCGCCGCGCAGGTTGGGCACCAGCGCCAGCACCGTCAGGCCGGGCAGCGTGAGCGCATGCGCCACCACTTCAGCGGTGTCGGCCAGTTGCGGCAGCAGACGCGCCGGCACAAAAGAGCCGACCTCGATCTCACGCAGGCCGGTGGCGTGCAGCGCGCTGATCCAGCGCAGCTTGTCGGCTGTGGGCATGGTCGCTTTGACGGATTGCAAGCCGTCTCTAGGGCCGACCTCGCTGATGAGGACCGTGGTCGCATTCATCTCTGTGCTTCCCACGGGTTGACAAACTTCAGTCCCGCAGCCTCGAAGGGGCTGATGTCGCGCGACGCCACCATGAGGCTGCAGGCGCTGGCCGTGGCGGCAATGTAGCCATCGGCCTTGCCAATCGCCTTTCCCGCTAACCTCGCCCCCGCCATCAAGTCGGCATAGGCCCTCGACGCGGCAAGATCGAAGGGCAGCACGCGGCCTGTGAACGCCGGCAAAACTTCTTTTTCTAAGCGCTCTTGGTAGATGCTGCGGCGCTTGCCTTCGGGCATTGCGGCCACGCCAAAACGCAACTCGGCCACCGTGACGGCGGACAGATAGAGCGTCTCAACGGCCTGCGCATCGATCCAGGCCAATACATCGGGATTCGGCTCGGCTTTCCACAGCTCGGAAATGACGTTGGTGTCGATGAGGATCATTCGAAGCTCATGGGCTTGGCTGGGGTCTTGTCGCGGAGCCGGTTGAACTGCTCTGCCTCAGCGTCAGTCAGCGGTCCTGCTTCTCGGGCGATGGACGCCAGCAGGGAGCCGAGCTTGACGCGCTGAGCCGGGAAAGCTGCCTTTTCCAGGATGTCACGGATTTCGGCCTCGGTGCTGCGGCCGTGATCGGCCGCCCGCATGCGAAGCGCGCGGTGCACCGCGTCGGGCAAATTTCTAACGGTAAGGACTGCCATGACTTCATCTCCTGCAAAATACGTCAATGACAGCACTATATACAAAATGATGTCATTTGACCATTCCTTGGCAATCTGGGTAATTCCAGCAGAAAAAGTCATAGATAAACAAACTCTACGACTGTTAATCTCTAGCCGGGTTGCCAATACAGTAGCGCTATGGACAAAACACTCCCCAGGAATGCTCGAGCGCCCCAATTGCCAGGGGCCGTGTTGTTTGACGCTTATGGCACGCTGTTTGATGTTTACAGTGTCGGCCTGCTGGCCGAGCAGCTGTTTCCGGGCCACGGTCAGGCGCTGGGCCTGTTGTGGCGTGACAAGCAGATTGATTACACGCGCCTGGTGACCAGCAGCCGCAGCGGCCCTGAGCGGGCGTCGGTTTACCAGCCTTTTTGGGAGCTCACCAGCGCTGCGCTGCGCTACGCCTGCAAAAAGCTCGGGCTAGACCTGAGCGCCGGACAAGAGCAGCAGCTGATGAACCAGTACCGTCATCTGTCGGCCTTTCCGGAGAACCGCGAGGTTTTGCAGGCGCTTAAAAAACGCGGCATCACCACCGGCATCTTGAGCAATGGCGACCCCGACATGCTGGGCGTGGCGGTGCGCAGCGCCGGGCTGGAAGGCTTGCTCGATCACGTGCTGAGTGTTGACAGTCTGGGCTTGTACAAGACCCACCCCGATGCCTATGCGTTGGGCACCCAAGCGCTGGGTCTGCCGGCTTCGCAGGTGCTCTTCGTGAGCTCCAACAGTTGGGACGCGTTGGGCGCCACCTGGTTTGGCTACCAGACCTTGTGGGTGAACCGCTACCAGTTCCCCCCGGAAGAAATCGGCCCACCGCCGTCACTTACCGGCAGCAGCTTGCGCGACGTACTGACTTTGATAGCGCCTTGAATGCGCTCCTTTTAGCTTTGCTTTTTATTTGTTGAATCAGCCTCAGGAGAAAACTGTGTCCACTGCCCGCACCCCGGTTCACCGCCTTCAGGTCGCTACTGCGCTCTACCAGTTCATAGAAGACAAAGTATTGCCAGGCACAGGCGTCAAAAGCGCTGCCTTCTGGAAAGGCTTTGATGCCCTGGTCGCCGACTTGGCGCCTAAAAACATGGCCTTGCTCGCTGAGCGTGACCGCCTGCAAAGCGAGATGGACCGCTGGCACAAGGCGCACCCCGGCCCGATCACCGACATGCCGGCCTACCAGGGCTTTTTGACGAAGATCGGCTACCTCGCAGAGCATCCCAAGCAAGCCCGCATCACCACCAAAAACGTAGACGCCGAACTCGCTGTTCAGGCCGGACCGCAGCTGGTGGTGCCTGTGCTCAACGCGCGTTACGCACTCAACGCCGCCAACGCGCGCTGGGGTTCTTTGTATGACGCGCTCTACGGCACCGATGTGATTTCTGAAGACAAAGGCTGCGAAAAAGGCAAAGGCTACAACCCAAAGCGCGGCGCCAAGGTCATTGAGTACGCACGCCATGTGCTGGACCGCACGGCGCCGCTGAAAAAAGGCTCGCACGTCGACTCAGTGGGTTACCGCGTCAAAGACGGCAAGTTGTCTGTCAAGCTCAAGGACGGCAGCAGCAGCGGCCTGCTGGACGCCAAGCAGTTCACCGGTTACCAGGGTGACGCCAAGGCGCCCAGCGCTGTGCTCTTGCAGCACAACGGCCTGCACCTGGACATCCAGATTGACCGCAGCACGCACATTGGCGCCACGGACCTGGCCGGCGTCAGCGACCTGGTGATTGAAGCCGCCCTGTCCACCATCCTGGACCTTGAAGATTCGGTGGCCGTGGTCGATGCCGACGACAAGGTGCTGGCCTACAGCAACTGGCTGGGCATCATGCAGGGCACGCTGACCGAGCGCTTTGAAAAAGGCGGCCAGATGCTCACCCGCGGCCTCAACCCCGACCGCGTTTACACACCGCCGGCCGGCAAGGGCAAGGCCGTCAAGCTGCACGGCCGCTCGCTGATGTTCCTGCGCAATGTCGGCCACCTGATGAGCAACCCGGCGATTTTATACGCCGACAAGAAAGGCGAAGTACGCGAGATTCCCGAAGGCATTTTGGACGCCGTGGTCACCACCGCGATTGCCATGTATGACTTAAAGCGCAGCGCCAAAGACGCCATCCGCAACTCGCGCAAGGGCTCGGTCTACATCGTCAAGCCCAAGATGCACGGTCCGGCTGAAGTCGCTTTTGCAGCGGAAATTTTCAGCCGCGTCGAGAAAATGCTGGGCCTGCCCGACAGCACCGTCAAGCTCGGCATCATGGACGAAGAGCGCCGTACCAGCGTCAACCTGCAAGCCTGCATTGCTGCCGCTAAAAGCCGCGTGGCCTTCATCAACACCGGCTTTTTAGACCGTACCGGCGACGAGATGCACACCGCCATGCACGCCGGTCCGATGATCCGCAAGGGCGACATGAAAGCCAGCGCCTGGATCCAGTCTTATGAGCGCAACAACGTGCTGGTTGGCCTGCACTGCGGCCTGCGCGGCAAGGCGCAAATCGGCAAAGGCATGTGGGCCATGCCTGACCTCATGAAGTCCATGCTGCAGCAAAAAATCGCCCACCCGATGGCCGGCGCCAACACCGCCTGGGTGCCCAGCCCGACGGGCGCTACGCTGCACGCACTGCATTACCACCAGGTGCTGGTCAGTGCGGTGCAAAAGCAGATGGAAAAAATCAAGGCCAACAAAGAGCGAGCCGCGCTGCTGCACGGCCTGCTGACGATTCCTGTGACCACCACGCCGAACTGGAGCGCCACCGAAAAGCAGCAAGAGATCGACAACAACGCGCAAGGTATTCTGGGCTACGTGGTGCGCTGGGTGGACCAAGGCGTGGGTTGCTCCAAGGTGCCCGACATCCACAACGTGGGCCTGATGGAAGACCGCGCTACGCTGCGCATCTCCAGCCAGCACATTGCCAATTGGTTGCTGCACGGCGTGGTGACCGAGCAGCAGGTCAAGGCCAGCTTCGAGCGCATGGCCGCCGTGGTGGACAAGCAAAACGCCGGCGACCCGCTCTACCAACCCATGGCCGGGCACTTTGCCACCAGCGCTGCTTACAAGGCGGCCTGCGATCTGGTGTTCAAAGGATTAGAGCAACCCAGCGGGTACACAGAGCCGCTGCTGCATGCGTGGCGCTTGAAGGTCAAGGCCGGTTCGGCCTGAGCCTGAGGCGCCCCAAAGCAGTCTCAAACATACCGATTAGGGCAAAGGGCCCCCGCCGTCAGGCAGTTGATTTCGCCGGTAGTGCAAAAGCACAGCTTTGCTGCGTATCCAAAGCCTGCCAATCAGGTGATGGGTCCACCAGACAGCCAGAGCGGCAAACATCACGTCGCTCAAAAAGTGACCGCCTTGCGCCATGCGCACGGCGCCCACCACCGTGCCGAAAACGAGCCCGGCCCACAGCCATTGAAGCTTGCGGCGCCGGCTAGCCAGCATGCCCCAGGCCATGATGCTGAAAGCGCCTGCGGCGTGGCCGCTGACAAAGGAGCAGTTGGTGTCGCAATGACTGCTCAGCTGCAATGCCGGAATGTAAGGGGCGGGCCCGCCAAAGGCTTGCACATGAACAGGCCGCGGCCGGCCGACCTGGTCTTTCAAAGCGTTGTGCACCAGCAAACCGACGCCGAAGGCCACCACCAGCACCCAGGCCAGCGCATGGCGCCACCAGTAGCGTGCGATTTTTTCCGGCTGAACCAAGGAAAGCAGCAAGACTAGGGCGCTGGCCGCCAAAGCGAACTGCAACAACCAGGGCGCACCTTTGTACACGGCTTGAATCGGCCACCAGGCGTTGGAAAAAAATCCTTCTCCGGGGCGATAGAACCAGCCGGCGACGGCCAGGTCCATCGTGGGCCAGGTCAGCACCATCCCTGCACAGGCCAGTGTCAAACCCGCAGCGGCCAAAAGATCTTTATTTTTTGCTTTCATCTCAGGGGTTTTGGGCCGGCTCGGTCAGGGGGCGCTGCACAATGGCCATGCCCCTGGCGCTGGCAATCACCTGCCAATGCGCAGGCACCGTGTTGGAAGGAAAACGCACCAACGCCATTTCGCCGGGCGCTGGCGCACGTCGCGGGGCCATTTGTTCACGGTAAAGCGCAAAAGACGGCCAGTGACCGCCCCACTGAACCACAGGCCCCGGTAAATCGCGTGAGGCCAGCGCCAGTTGCCGCACCGGCCCTTGCAAAGTCTGGCTCCACCAAGGCATCACCACGCTGCCTAACATCATGCAACTGACGACTGCAGCAAGGGCGTAGCCCACTGCCGCATGACGGGCGCGTGCAACAAAGACCCACCAGCATGAGGCCAGCAGACCCAGGCCGCACAGTGCAAAGGCCAAAGGCTGGTTCAAAGCGTCAGCGCTGCGCAGCAGGTTTTGGTAATGCGCATCGCGCACCCAGTGCGCAGACTGCTGTAAGACACCGGGCAAAGCGGCGCACACAACCACCCATGCCATCAAAATGAAAAAGCTCACAGTCCAAGCCCGCTTGCTGCTGAGTATGCAAGCTTGCACCAGTAAGAGGGTCAGGCCGGGTGCGGCATAAAGTGCGTAATGGGGCAGCTTGGTGGAAGAGGCCGAAAAAAACACCAGTACAAAGCCCGACCAGATGAGCGCAAAACGCAGCACCGGATCAGACCAAAAAGAAATAATTTTGCGCCCCATGCCCAGCAACAAAGGGCTCCACGGCATCCATAACAAGGGAGCTACTGCAAGGTAGTAAAACCAGGCGCCGGAGTGGCCTTCCATGGCCCCGTCAAAGCGGCTGAGGTTGTGTCGTACAAAAAAGCCTTGAATGAATTCATCCCCGTGGCGCCACAGCGCATAGCTGTACCAGGGCAGGCACACAGCCAGAAAAATCAGCCATGCGGGCCCGTCGCGCAGGCTGGCCAGCAGCGCCTTGGCAGAGCGTTGCTGCAAACACCACAGCAGCAGGGTTGCAGCCGGTATCAAAACAGCCACAGGCCCTTTGGTCAGCATGCCCAGGCCCGTCCAAAGCGCCACGCGACGCAGGTGCACCGGCTGGCCGTGAAGTAAAAACCGGCACAAGTCCAGCGCCGACAACACCAGCCACATGCCCAGCACCGCATCGGCGGTGGCCGCGTGGGCCATCACCCAGGGGCCTATGCTGGTGCTGTGAATCAGCACCGCCATGACGCCGGCCGGCAAGCCCCAGAGCTGCCAGGCAAAGCGGCCCAAGGCCAGCGCGCTGATCCAGCAGGCCAGCACCGATGGCAGGCGCAAGGTCCATTCGTGCAAACCGAAAATCTGAACGGACGCGGCCTGCAGCCAATACACGCCAATGGGCTTGTCAAACCGGTTGACCCCTTGCAGCGTGGTGTGACCCCAGTCGCCCGATGTGATCATTTCGCGGGTGGCTTCGGAAAAAGCACCTTCATCAACATCAAACAGCCAGGTCGACGCCGTGCCCGCCAACAACCAGACCAGCGGCGCTGTGCACAGCAGCGCCAGCATCAGGCGCTCAGTCCAGCTGCGGCCCGTCCAGCGCGCCAGCCAGGCAAATTCAGCTGTGTTCATGCCAGGCTTCATCAGCAAGCAGATCGGCAAACTCCTCGCGGTGGTAAGCCGCAGAGTTACCGCGTTCAAAGTAAGTGCGCATGAGGATTTCGGCCAGCACGCCGGTCATCAAAAATTGCAAGCCGCCCAACACGCAGAAAAACCCGAAAAACATCAAGGGGCGCGTGCCGATGGATTCACCCATCATCTTGAGCACACCCAGATAGGCCAGCACGGCGAGCCCGGCGCTCAAAACGCTCAAGCCCAGGCCACCGAAAAAGTGGCCGGGCCGAGTGCCAAAGCGCATAAAGTAGTAGATGGACAGCAAGTCCACCATGACGCGCAGAGTTCGCGTGATGCCGTATTTGGACTGGCCTTTGGTGCGCGGGTAATGAGCGACGGGCTCTTCGGACATGCGCCGTGGCGAGGTGACCGTGGCCAGCCAGGCGGGAATGAAGCGGTGCATTTCACCGTAGAGGCGGATTTTTTTAAGCACAGGCGCACGAAAGGCCTTAAGGCTGCAGCCTAAGTCTTGAAACTGCAGGCCGCTGACGCTGCGTATCAATGCATTGGCCAGTTTGGACGGCACTTTGCGCAGCCAAAATCCGTCTTGCCGGTGTTGCCGCCAACCGGCCACCAGGTCCAGCGGCTCCGTCAGCAGCCGGTAGACCAGACGCTCAATATCGCGCGGGTCGTTTTGCAAATCACCGTCCATGGTGACGATGACGTCGCCGCGCGCCGCATCAATGCCGGCCTGCATCGCCGCTGTCTGCTTGAAGTTGCGCAGCAGTCGGATCGGACGGATGTGCGGCCCCACGCTGGATGCGCCTGCCTGCAAAAACTCCCAGGTGCGGTCTGAGCTGCCGTCGTCCACCACCAGCAACTCCCAGGGCTGGGGGTAGTTTTGCAAAGCCTTCTGCACGGCCTCGATCAGGTCCACCGCGAGAGACTCTTCGTTGTACATGGGCACCACCACCGACAAGCGGTGCGCCGGCATGGGTGCAGCTGCCGGGCGGGAGGGGCTGACAGCGTGAGGCATTTGAGGGTCTTGCATGTGCGAGTGGTTTAAAAAGTAAATGCGCAGCGAATTAAAAAAGAGTTCAGGAAAGCCTATCGCTGGATGCGACGGGCTGATCGGTCTGCTGAGCATAGCCCCAGGCCAGAGCACCCAGACCCAGAGAAAGCAACAAGCAAAAAATGTGCGCCGCCAACGCGGCCAGCGCCACCTGGCCCATGGGCAGCGGCGTATGCATCAAGGCCAGCCAGACCCCGGCCTCATAAGTGCCCAGACCGGCGGGGCCTTGCAGGGGCAGCAGCGCCATCAATTCACCGCCCAGCGCGGCTTGCAAGCCTGGGAGAAAGGACGCCGGCAGCATGACCGACAGCAGCATACCGACCACCAGCAGTTTGGTCAGCCAATTGGCCGCACTCCAAGCCCAGCCACCTTGCCAGGAGGCACGCTCGAGCACCGGCGCCAGACGCGCCAACCATCCCTGCGCTGTACGCAGGCGCTGGCGCAACAAATAAAGCGACAAGAGCACCGCCAAACCCAGAACCAGTGCACCGGCTCTGAAAGCAGCACTCAAGTCGGGCCACAGTCCCACACCCAGCACAGCCAGCACCACTGCATCTTGAAAACGCAACCACAGCAAGCTGCGAACGGCTTGCGACCAGCTCGAGCCGAACACGGCCCGCGTGAGCACCGGGTAGGCCGCTTCGCCCGCACGAAAGGGCAGCAAGAGCACCGACGCGTTGTGCAGCAACACGATGCGCAGGGCCTGCGTCAATGGGACTTGGAGCAAAGGGCGCCATTCCTGCTGCAAGCGGGCGGCCCTGAAAAAAAAGCTCAAAACCCACCCTGCCCCCGCCAAAGCCCATACCAGGGGCGGCACTTGGCGCAAGGGCTCCAGGATGAGCGCCGGCTCAACCTGACGCAACAAAAAATAAGCCAGCAAAGCGCCCAAAGCGGCGCCCAGCAACCATTTCAGAAGCAGCCAACCGCGACGGGGACTTGTTGGCGCCGCCTTCATGGGTGCGAGCGCTTTTGCCATGCCTGCCGCAAATGCCACAAGCAGGCAAGGCCCAAGGCTGCGCCCACCGTGCTGATGACGATGGCCGGCTTGGTGTTGTTGGGCTGCAATACAAAAGAAATTAGCAGTAAAAATGCCATCAGCGGCAGTGCGTGGCGCCAGTGACTTTGCGTCAGGCTCTGCGCCCAGGGTTGGCGGCGCTCCCAGGACGCAGCAGCTGCCACAACCCACCAGCCAAGCCCCCAGCCGACCAAGACGTCGGCCGGCCAATGCGCGCCCACGGCCACCCGGGAACTAGCCACCAGCACACTCAGGCTCAGTACGACAGGCAGCAGCCAGCGCCTGTGCGCCGGCATGAGTAACAGCAAGAGAGCGACCGCGCTGCCGGCGGCCATCGAGTGGCCCGAAGGCATGGAGTGCCCGGACAAGGGCGGGTGGCCGATCAAAAAAAGCAAACCCGGCTCTACAACCGCCGCAGGCCTGGGGAGGTCAAAAGCACGTTTGAAAAACTGTGACACCAATGCTCCCAGCAGCCAGGTTTTAAGCAAAAGCGACAAGCCTGCAGGCTGTTTGCGCATGACATACATCAGCAAGACCAGCACAAAGCCGGCTTCGCCCATGTGGGTCAGCGACTCCCATGCCCAGGGCCGTGCTGAGGCCTGGGCGTGCACCGCCAGCATCAGCGCAGCATTGCCCTGGCTAAGGTGCAAGACTACGCCGCCTGCCACAGCCAGCGCACTGAGCGCCAAGCTTGCACGCCAAAGGCTTGGCAAGGGTGCGGGGGCCTGGGGCAAGTGGTTCAAGATAGACATAATCGAGTGAGTTAGGCATTTTATGCGTCCCCCTCCAGAGAAAGCCTTCTGTTAAGACCATGACAACTGTTTTGATCACCGGCGCCGCAGGCTTTATCGGCTCGACCCTGGCGCTTCACCTGGCCGCACAGGGCCATACTGTGCTGGCCTGCGACTGGTCCAACGCGCAAGGCGGCACGCCCCTGGACGCTGACTTGCAGGATGTACCCGCGCGTTTGCGGCGCGACCGTCTGGTGCGGCTGGCTGCGCAACAGCAGATTCGCTACCACTGCTTGGACATCACGCAGCCCGGCGCGGTGCTGGCGTTGATTGGCGACAGCCGCGTCGAAGCGGTGGTTCATTTGGCCGCGCAGGCCGGAGTGCGCCAGTCGGTCTTGGCGCCCATGGACTTTGTCGGCCCCAACCTGGTGGGCTTTGCCCAGGTGCTGGACGCTTGCCGGCTTGCCAAAGTACAACGCTTTCTCTACGCCAGCTCCTCCAGTGTGTACGGCTTGCGCGACGATGCGCCATTTCAGGAAGACGAGCGCACCGACAGGCCGCAATCTTTTTATGCGGCCACCAAACTGGCCAACGAGGCCATGGCATGCGCTTACCACGCGCAGTACGGCATGGCATCTTTGGGCATGCGGTTTTTCACGGTCTACGGGCCTTGGGGCCGGCCCGACATGGCGCCCCTGATGTTTGCCCGCAAGCTTTTGAAAGGCGAAACCCTGCGCCTGTTTGCCAAAGGCGAGTTGCAGCGTGACTTCACCTATGTGGGGGACACCGTGGCCGCGATTGACCGATTGCTGCACCGCCCGCAGAGCGCCGCCGCCGCTGAAGTGGTCAATGTCGGTCACCGGCGACCGGTACAGGTCAAGGCCTTTGTGGAGATTCTGGCGCGCCTCACCGGCACAGTGCCGGTGATTGAATTTGCACCCATGCAAGTGGCCGATGTGACGCTGACCTGCGCCAGCGAAGACCGCTTGCTCAGCATGATCGGCAGCTGGCCAGACACCCCGCTGGAGCAAGGGCTCAAGTCGCTGGTGGACTGGCTGCAGGCCTGGGAGTTCGGCCGGGGGCAGCCCGGCTGATACTGCGCAGGGCTTTTACTTGGCCGTTGGCATCACAAATTCAGCGCCCTTGCCGATGCTTTCGGGCCAGCGCTGCATGATGGATTTTTGCTTGGTGTAAAAACGCACGCCCTCTTCGCCGTAGGCGTGCATGTCGCCAAACAGGCTTTTCTTCCAACCGCCAAAGCCGTGCCAGGCCATGGGCACCGGGATAGGCACGTTGATGCCGACCATGCCGACCTGGATGCGGCGGGCGAATTCGCGCGCCACGTTGCCGTCGCGCGTGAAGCAACTCACGCCGTTGCCGAACTCATGTGCGTTGATCAGGTTCACCGCTTCGGCAAAGTCCTTGACGCGCACGCAGCCGAGC
>JBIKHX010000084.1:0-7539 GCA_044361945.1 Polaromonas sp.
TGACATGGTCAAACAGCGTGCCGCCCATCCAGAAGCCCTGATCGCAACCGGCACCGGCCTGGGCGCCGGTGAACTGGCGGCCGTCCACCAGCAGCTTGGCGCCTTCTTTGACGCCTTGATCGATGTAACCGGTGATGCGCTGGTGCGCCGCGGCGGTGACGATGGGGCCCATTTCGGCGTCCAGGTGAACGCCGTTTTTGATGATGAGTTTTTCAGCGCGTGTTTTCAGCATAGGCAAGAGGCGCTCGGCCACATCGCCCACCAGCACCGCAACAGAGATCGCCATGCAGCGCTCGCCGGCCGAGCCGTAACCGGCGCCGATCAGCGCATCAACCGCTTGCTCGAGGTCGGCGTCGGGCATGACGACCATGTGGTTCTTGGCGCCGCCCAGCGCTTGCACGCGCTTGCCGTGGTGCGCGCCGGTCTCATAAATATAGTTGGCAATCGGCGTCGAGCCGACGAAGGAAATCGCGTGCACGTCCGGGTGCACCAGCAGCGCGTCTACGGCTTCTTTGTCGCCCTGCACGACGTTGAACACGCCGTCTGGCAGACCGGCTTTTTTCAGCAGATCGGCCATGAACAGGCTGGCGCTAGGATCGATCGGGCTGGGCTTCAATATGAAGCAGTTACCCGCAGCAATCGCCACCGGGAACATCCACATGGGCACCATCACCGGAAAGTTAAACGGCGTGATGCCGGCCACCACGCCCAGCGGCTGGCGCAGTGTCCAGTTGTCGATGCCGGTACTCACCTGGTCGGTGAAGTCACCCTTGAGCAGCTGCGGAATGCCGCAGGCGAACTCGACGATGTCGATGCCGCGCGAGACCTCGCCCTGCGCATCGGTGAAGACCTTGCCGTGCTCGGCGGTGATCAGGTGCGCCAGCTGGTCTTTGTGCAGGTTCAGCAACTCCAGAAACTTGAACATGACGCGGGCGCGGCGGATCGGCGGCGTGTCTGCCCAGGCCGGGAAGGCGGCTTTGGCCGCAGCAACGGCGCTGTGCACGTCAGCTGCGTTGGCCAGCGCCACCTGGCCGGTGACTGCGCCGGTGGCCGGGTTGAAGACGTCTTGCTGGCGGGCAGCGCTGCCGGCGACCACGTGGCCGTTGACGTAATGGGCGATGGTGGCGGGTTTGAGACTCATGGCGGCTCCTTGGGGTTAGGGCTGTATGGGGGCTGGGATGGCGCCAAGTCTAGGCGCGGACGGTGCTTTTGATAAGGCCGGTTCGGTGATTACATTGTTCATTTAAATGAACAATGGCGCCGTTTCTGCTAATCTGGCGCCATGGCTTCTGACCAATTGGCACCCCTGCTAGCCGACCTGCACCTGCTGACCGTGCTGGCCGCCACGCGCAGCTTCACCGAGACAGCGCGCCGCCTGGGCGTGTCCAAGGCCTCGGCCAGCATGCGCATCAGCGAGCTCGAACGCGTTGCCGGCGTGCTGCTGGTGCGCCGTACCACGCGCTCGGTCGGCCTGACCGAGGCCGGTCAGCAACTCGTCAATGACATGCTGCCGGCCTTTGGCCGCATCAGTGAGAGCTATACAGCCGTCAAAGATCTGGTGGGCACGCCGCGCGGCCTGGTGCGCGTGACCGCGCCGGTCGCGCTGGGGCGCCAGCACCTGGCGCCTTGTGTGGCGGCCTTCCTCAAAAGCTACCCGGACATTCACATCGAGCTGGAATTGACCGACCGCTTTGTCAACCTGGCCAACGAAGGCTTTGACCTGGCAGTACGCCATACCAACACGCCACCCGAAACCCATGTGGCCTGGGTGCTGTGCGAAACCCGTTCGGTGCTGCTGGCCAGCCTGGCGTACCTGGCTGCGCGCGGCGTACCGGCGCACCCGGCTGAGCTGGCGACGCACGACTGCCTGCTGTACCTGGGCGGTGCCAGCGCGGCCAGCGGCAGCTGGACTTTTGCGCGCAGCGCCCCCGCCAAGGTGCGCGGCCGCAAGGCGCCAGCCGATGCGCAAGAGCGCGTGGGTGTGAATGTGCGCGGCTGCCTCAAAGCCAACAACTCCGAGGTGCTGCGCGAAGCGCTGCTGGCCGGCCTGGGCATTGGGCTGCTGCCCGACTTCAGCGTGCCGCCGCCCGGCGCCGACGGCCAGCCCGCGCTGGTGCAGGTGCTGCCCGACTGGCAGGCGCAAGGCTTTTTTGGCGACCGCCTGTATGCGCTGCGCCCCTGGTCGGCGCAGGTGCCCAAGGCGGTGCAATGCCTGGTCGAGTTCTTGCGCGAGCACTTCGCGCCGGGCTTCAAGCCCCGGGCGCCAGGCGGCGCGCTCCCCCCCACGCCGTGAGCAGCGCCCTTACTTGTACAGCCCCTTTTTGACGAGCCAGTCCTGGATCAGGCCGGCCACCTGGTCACTGTTGCGGTCCATCATGATCATGTGCGAGTTGCCTTTGATACCGGCTTTGGGCAGGTCGATCACGTCGGCGCTACCGCCAGCGGCGCGCAGGGCGTCATAGAACTTGATGCCGTTGCCGCGTATCGTCGGCCAGCGCGAGTCCTGCTCAATGTAGTCGCCATAGATGGCGAGCACGGGCACATTCTTCATCTTCGGCGCGTCGGCGATCGGCCCGACCGCGGCCGGCTCGACCAGCACCAGCGCCTTGACCTTGTCGGGCCGGGCTTCGGCCACGCGCACACCAAACAGGCCGGACTGCGAATGCACCAGCACCACGCAGGGGCAGACCTTGTCCACCAGCTCGGTGTAGGCGGCAATCGTCGGTTCGTCGGTAGACGTCCAGCGCGGCACGTTTTGCTTGGTGAAGTTGTCGTAGCCCTCGATCGGGAACTGGCTGCCCGGCATGGGCTTCATCTTGCTGGGGTCCTTGTTGTAAGAGCCTGCACCCTGGCCGATGCGAAAGCGCTCAAACGGGTTTTCCTTGGTCAGGAACACCGGGTCGGTTTTGAAAATTTCCGGGTACATCGACCAGCCGGAGCGACCGCGCTCGACCGCGTCCGAGTTGTAGGTGGGCCAGCCCTTTTTGACGAAATAGTTCAACCAGCCCTCACGGCCATCGGGTGTGGTTTCGTAGGTCACGCCTGACAGGCCGCCACCATGCCACATCAGCAGGGGCAGGCCGCCGCGCGGGTCTTTGGGGATGAAGTACTGCACGTACATCTGCTCGACCTGGTAGACCCCGTTCGGATCGACCTTGGCCGGCACACCGCCCGGCGCAAACAGCACCTCCTTGATGGGCTTGCCGCTGAGCACAACCTCGCGGCCGCCCACGTGAAAAGAGCCCATTTGCGCTAGCTGGATGGGCGCCTGAGCGCAGCCGCCAAGCGCGGCCAGAAGCAGGGCGACCGATGCGGCCCGGATGGTGTGGATCATGGGTTGTCTCCGTCTGACTTTTAGTTTTGAGGTTTAGTCGCCGACACCGTTGCCGACTGCCGTTTTGATAGTGGTGCAAAAACCGGCGCAGGTAAAGTGCAAAGTTCGCAAGCGATCTGGCCCGCCGCGCAAGCATCCGGACCGGGCGGCTCAAAAGGTCCGTCGAGTTCAAGATTCAGGTCAGAAAGGCAAACGATAATTCCGCCCATGAACATCCGATGGAAACCAAGCGTCACGGTCGCCGCCGTCATCGCCCGCGAGGTGGCCGGCGTGACCGAGTTCCTGCTGGTTGAGGAACACACGCAAGACGGCCTGCGCCTGAACAACCCGGCCGGTCACCTGGACCCGGGCGAAAGCCCGATCGAGGGCTGTGCGCGCGAAACGCTGGAAGAAACCGCGTTTCACTTCCGGCCGACCGCGATTGTGGGCGTGTACCTCTCGCGCTTTGAAAAATCGGTGGCAGGGGAGCCGCAAGACATCACCTACCTGCGCTTTGCGTTTTGCGGCGAGCTGGGCGATTTTGTGGCGGACCAGGCGCTGGACGAGGGCATTGTGCGCACGCTGTGGCTCAGCGCGGACGCCATCCGTGCCTGCCCCGAACGCCACCGCAGCCCGCTGCTGATCCGGTGCATGGACGACTACCTGGCCGGCGCCCGCCATCCGCTGTCCGTCATCACCACTGACGCCAGCGTTTACGGATAAAACGCGTCAGGCCTGGGCGGCCAGCGCCGCGCGCAAATGCGCATGAAACATCTTGGCCGGCGCGCGCAGGTTGGCGCCGTGGCGCGTGGTCAGGCCCAGCACGCGCGACACCGCCGGCCCGTGCAGCGGCACGCCGACCATGCTCGGGTGCGACTCGGGCAGCGCCAGGCGCGGCACCGCCGCCACGCCCAGGCCGGCTTCCACCATGCCCAGCAGGGTTGCCATGTGGCTGACCTCCAGGCGATAGACCGGGTCCACCCTGGCGCGGGCCATGGCGTCGTCCAGCAACTGGCGGTTGCCGCTGGAGCGCGCCGCCGTCATCAGCCGCTCATCGCCCAGGTCTGACCAGGCGATCGACGTGCGCCCGGCCAGCCGGTGCTCGCGCCGCATGGCCAGCACAAAGGGGTCGGTGTGGATGGGCTCGAAATCCACGCCTGGCACCTGGCTGCCCAGAAAACTGATGCCGAAATCCGATTCGCCCGAGACCACGCTGGCCAGCACCTGGTCGGCCGCTTCGTCGATCACGCGCACCCGGATCAGCGGGTAGAGCTCGGTGAAGGAACCCAGCACCGAAGGCAGGAAATGGATGGCCGCCGAGGGCACGCAGGCGACGGTCACGCGGCCGCTGCTGCTGGCGGCAATGTCCGAAATGCCGAGGATGGCGAACTCCAGGTCGTCCATCGCAGCGCGTGCCCGCTCCAGAAAAACCCGGCCCATCGAGGTCAACTCGACCGCCCGCGTGGTGCGGTTGAACAGGCGCGCGCCCAGAATCGTTTCAAGCTTGTCGATGCGCCGGCTCAGCGCCGGGGCCGACAAATGAATGTGCTCGGCCGCCGCCCGAAAGCTGCCACGTTCGGCCGCGGCGACAAAAGCCTGCAACTGCTGCAAATCGAAATTGATGCGTGACATGCACCAATACTAGCAAAAATTGCACTTCACAGCATTCTGCTCAGAAAGGATCATCGCGGCACACAACACAAACTGGAGACAAGCATGCGCACCCAACTCATTATTTCCCTGGCGGCCGGCGTGCTCAGCCAGCTGGTCGCCACACCGGCGCTGGCGCAGGCCTGGCCTGAGAAAACCATCACCATCGTGGTGGCCACCGCAGCTGGCGGCGCCAACGACGCCATGGCTCGCATCATCGCCCAGGGCCTGAGCACGCGATTGGGAAAATCGGTGATCGTGGAGAACAAGGCGGGGGCCAACGGCGCCATTGCCAGCGAGTTCGTGGCGCGTGCAGCGCCCGATGGCTACACCATCATGTTTGGCTACATTGCCACGCACGGCATCAATCCGGCGCTGCAAAAACTCAAATACGACCCGGTGACCGACTTCGAGCCCATTGGCATGGTGGCGGCTTCGCCCACGCTGCTGGTGGCGCACAACGCCGTGCCTGTCAAAAACGCCAAAGAGCTGCAGGCGCTGGTCAAGGCCAAGCCCGGCACCTTCAGTTATGCAACCGCAGGCAACGGCACAGCACCCCACATAGCGGGCGAGTTGTTCAAGCTGTCGGCCGGCCTGGATGTGGTGAGCATCCCTTACAAAGGCTCGGCCCCCGCTGTGTTGGACACCATCTCCGGCACCACCCAGTACATGTTCCCCAGCTTGTTCACGGCCTTTCCGCATGTCAAAAACGGCAAACTCAAAGCCCTGGGCATTGCCGGCGACAAGCGCTCCTCCGTGATGCCTGATGTACCGACCTTGACCGAGCAAGGCATTGCCAACGTCAACATGTCGCAGTGGTACGCCATGTTTGCGCCGGCCAAGACACCCAAGGCAGTCATCGAGCGGCTCAACCGCGAAATGAACAGTGTGCTGACCGACAAGGCTGTGGAGAAAAAAATTGAGGACCAGGGCGCAGAGGTCGAAACAAGCACACCCGAGTACCTCAAGGCTTTTGTACAAAAAGAAGTGACTCACTGGAAGCAGGTGGTAACCGCCGCCAAAATCAAAGCTGAATAATTGACAATAGCAAGCATGAACCTTCAAGATTGGCTGGGCCGCAGCGAGACAGTCCATGACACGGCCACCGCCACGCCGTTTGCCGCGCTGACGGCCACGTTGGACTGGCCGCCGGGTGCGCTGGCCGAGCGGCCGGCCGACGGCACGCCGCTTCCGCCGCTGTGGCACTGGTTGTATTTTTTGCCGATTTACCCGCAGTCCGAAATCGGCGCCGACGGTCACGCCAAGCGCGGTGGTTTTTTGCCGCCGGTGCCTTTGCCGCGTCGCATGTGGGCTGGCAGTGACTTTGCCTTTCATGAGCCGCTGCGGGTGGGCGACGCGCTGTCGCGCACTTCGACCATCGTCGATGTGAAAGAAAAAACCGGCCGCACCGGCAACCTGCTGTTTGTGAAGGTGCGCCATGAAGTGCGCCGGCAGGGCGCCGAGGCCGTGGCGCTGACCGAGCACCACAATATCGTCTACCGCGGCGCTCCTACGCCGGACGATGTGGCGCCGCCGCCCTTGGCCGCGCCGGCGCAAGCGGCCTGGACGCGGCGCATCGTGCCCGACGACGTGCTGCTGTTTCGTTATTCGGCGCTGACCTTCAACGGCCACCGCATTCATTACGACCGCAAGTACGTCACCGAGGTCGAAGGCTACCCCGGCCTGATCGTTCACGGCCCGCTGATCGCCACGCTGCTGATGGACTTGCTGCGCCACCAGATGCCGGGCGCGCCGGTGCTGCGCTTTGAGTTCAAGGCAGTGCGCCCGACCTTTGACATACATCCTTTTTCTGTTCACGGCGAGCCCTCTGCCGACGGCAAGAGCGTGCGCCTGTGGGCGCAGGACCACGAAGGCTGGCTGACCATGGACGCCGTCGCCACCCTGGCCTGAAAAGCTGAATCCTGAACCAGCCCGCAACCGGACAAAGAAAGCATACATGCAACCCCTCAAGGGCATCACCGTTGTCACCCTGGAGCACGCGATTGCGGCGCCCTTTGCCACGCGCCAGCTCGCCGACATGGGTGCGCGCGTCATCAAGATCGAGCGCCCCGGCGTCGGCGACTTTGCGCGCGGCTATGACGAGCGCGTTAAAGGCCTGGCCTCGCACTTTGTCTGGACCAACCGCTCCAAAGAAAGCCTGACCTTGGATGTCAAGCACGCAGAGGCGCAAAAAGTCTTGATGCGACTGATCCTTGAAGAGGCCGATGTGGTGGTGCAAAACCTGGCGCCCGGCGCAGCAGCAAGGCTGGGTGTGTCGTTTGAAGCGCTGTCCAAAGTTAAGCCCGGCATCATTGTTTGCGACATCTCGGGTTACGGCGATGACCCGCAAAACCCCGGCCCTTACCGCGACAAGAAAGCTTACGACCTGTTGATTCAAAGCGAGGCTGGTTTTGTGTCGATCACCGGCACCCCCGAGACCCCCGCCAAGGCCGGTAACTCGATGGCCGACATTGCCGCCGGCATGTACGCCTACACCAACATTCTGGCCGCGCTCATGCACCGCCAGCAAACCGGCCAGGGCCAGCGCATCGATTTGTCGATGCTGGAGTCGCTGT